>WJMB01000304.1 GCA_014728185.1 Candidatus Coatesiibacteriota bacterium | reverse complement strand
CCGGTGACCGTGGCCGGTTGGAAGCCGGCCCCGCCGTCGTCGGAAAACTCGCAGGCGATGGCCAGGATGTCGTTCTCGCGGTCGTCGAGGGTGAAGGAGACCGGGATGTCGCCGCTGGACTCCTCGGTGATGTTGTCGACGACCAGGGTCGGGGTTTCGTTGTTGTCGAGGTGGAAGGCCACCGTGGTCGCGGCGCTCTCGGAGAGGTCGTTGTCGCGGGCGGTCAACCGCAGCATGGCCTGCTCGGTGTCGAGCTCGTCGGAGTCGACCCGGGAGAGCCAGGTGACGGTGTGCCCCACGTCGGTGGAGGAGAAGCCGCGGACCAGGTTCTTCTCCACGGGCTCGACGGACTCCTTGGCCGTGGCCGGATTCCAACTGGCCCCGCCGTCGATGGAGTACTCGAGCAGGATGTCGCAGGTGTCGTCCTCGGTGTCGTCGATGCTGAAGGTTAGCTGAACTTCGCCGGTGACCTCTTCGGTGATGTCGGTGACTCGGGCGACGGGCGGCTCGTTGTTGTCGACGCGGAAGGGGACGGTGTCGTCCTCCTCGCCCTCGTCGCGGTCGCTGGGGATGATGCGGAACTGGACCTCGGGGCGGTCGACGCTGGGCAGGTCGGCTCCGGAGAGCCAAACGAGCTGCCCGGTGGCCACCCAGTCGAAGGCGGCCATCTCCGTCATCCGGATGCCCGAGGTCTGCCCCTCGACGGTGGCCTCGTACCAGTCCTTGCCGAAGTTGGGCGAGTAGAAGCAGGCCAGGGATATCTCGTCGTCGCCGGTGTCGGCGACCTCGTAGTTGATCTCGATATCGCCGGCCTGCTCACCGGTGATGTTCTCGACGAACATCGTCGGCGGCGGGTTGTTGTCGAGGACGAAGGGGGCGCTGGGGGTGCGTTGTCCCGGGTCGCGGTCCTCGGGGACGATGGCGAAGAGGCACTCCTCGATGTGAGCCTCTTCGAGATCGACCATGGAATCCCAGACGAGTTGATCGGCGTAGTGGGCCGGATCGATATGGTGCAGGTTGCCCTCGACGCCCAGGGCCTCGACCCAGGTGGCGCCGCCGTCGATGGAGTAGAAGCAGCTCAACAGCAGGTCGTCGTCCTCGTCGTCCTCCAGGCGGTAATTGATGTAGACGTCGCCGGACTGCTCGCCCTCCAGGGGCTCGAGGACCACGCGGGGCGGGTCGTTGTTGTCGAGGTGGATCAGGCCGCTCTCGATGCCCAGGCCCATGCCCGTCTTGTCTTCGGGGATCAGCTTGACCTTGACCGCCGTCTCCTCGATGTGGTCCATGTCGTCGCGGCTGTGCCAAACGACGCTGCCCCGGTAGTCGGAGACGCCCAGCCCGGTGGTCTTGCCCGAGGTCGAGGCGAAGTGCCAGGTGCCGCCAGAATCTTCGGAATAGAGGACCTGGAGGTCGATCAGGTCGTTCTGGCGGTCGGAGAGCTCGTAGCTGATGGTCACGTCGCCGGTCTGCTCGCCCTCGATGGGGTCCATGGTGATCTCGGGGACCTGACCGTGGCCGAAGAGGGTGACGTGGGAGGGGTTGTTGAGGAACATCGGCCAGGGGTTGGCGTCGGGGTTGTAGCTGCCGGCGCCCATGCCGACGCAGAAGACCGCCCCGGCGTTGGAGCCGCTGACGATGTCGGCGGCGCCGTCGCCGTCGAGGTCGCCCACGGCCGGGGTGCTGCGGATGGCCACGCCGCCCATTCCGGTGAAGGGGAAGCCGCTCAACAGTGTCCCCGTGGAGGCGTTCCAGGCGTAGAGCAGGCCGTCCTCGGCGCCGTAGATCACCGCCGGACCCATGCCCAGGTCGGCGATGGTCACAGAGCCGTGGATCGAGGCCAGGCCGGTTTCGCCGGTGGATTCAGGCGAGAGGGGATAACCGGCGACGGGGCGTCCGTCGGCCTCCAGGGCGTAGACCTTGCCGTCGCCGGAGGCGATGAGCACCTCGACGGCGGAATCGCCGTCGACGTCGGCCAGCGCCGGGGAGGAGTAGAAGATGTTGTAGCCCGTGGAGACCGGCCAGCCCGACATCAGCAGCCCATTGGGCTTCCAGGCGTAGATCTTGAAGTCCTCGCTGCCAACGACGATCTCGAGGAAGCCGTCGGTGTCGATATCGCCCAGGGCCGGCGAGCTCTTCACCGAATAGCCGGTACTCTTGGGCATCTCCCAGCCGCCCAGGGGCGTGCCGTCGTGGTTGACGGCGTGGACGAAGCCGGAGTCGTCGCCGACGATGATTTCGAGGAAGCCGTCGTTGTCGATGTCCCCGGCCGCCGGGGAACTCTCGCTGGGCGAGCCCAGATCGTAAGGGAAGCCGGGCAGATCGTAGCCCCGGTAATCCAGGGCGTAGAGCTTGCCGTCGCCGGAGCTGATGATGATGTCGTCGACACCGTTGTCGTCGAGGTCGGCGATGATGGCCGAGGCGCGCACCGGTCCGCCGGTGTAGACGGGCCAGGAGCTCGACAGCAGACCGCCCGAGGAGCGGAAGACGTAGATTCCGCCGTCGTCGGAGCCGACAATGACCTCGGGGGAGCGATCGCCGGTGACGTCGGCCACCGCGGGTGTCGAGAAGATCTCGGCGCCTGTGTCGTAGCTCCACCACTCCTGACCGTTGGAGTACAGGGCGTAAACCCGGCCGCCGCCGGAGCCGATGAAGACTTCCTGACGACCGTCGCCGTTGGCGTCGATCAGACAGGGGCTGCTCTCCACGACGCGGGCGGCCTCCTCTTCGGCCGCCGTATCGAAGCCCCACTTGAGCGTCTGCGCTCCGGCGGTTCCGCAGATCACCGCCAACAGGATCGTGATGATGACGCAGGTGTTGTATCTTTTCACTGGCTCGCCCTGGTGATTGGCGTCAACGGACGCCGTTTCCGTCCACAGCCGCCCGCTCCGGCGGTCGAAGGGGCCGGAGCCGCGGCGTTCCGGACGGAGATATGTTTATGTAACTGCTTATAAAGTATTCGCTTAGAGCGGATTGGCGCGTGGGAAGGTGGGGTGGAGGGGGCCTATCTTCTTTCGAGCATTTAAGCTAACACAAGAAATCGTGGCAAGTCAAACTGGTATTCGAAAGGGCATCCCATCATAGATGACTGATAATCAAGCGCTTAGACCGATTATGGCCCTTCCGGTGCACGTTGGGGATCGCGGCGGTGAAACCCGGGGCCGGTCCGCGGCGTTTATGCGGTGTGCAAGCCGCCGTCGTTAATGGTAGTATCGGGGCGTCGGTGTATCCAGCGGCGAGCCCGCCCCGACGATCATCATCTCCCACAGAAAACACCCCCGTGAGACCGGGCGGCGTCCCGGCTAGATGGAGAGCAGCGCATCCATGGGTCTGTTAGCCAAGATATTCGGAACCAAGAAGGAACGCGACATCAAGAGCGTTAATCCTCTGGTGGAGCGGATCAACGAAGCCGCGATCCGCCTGCTCGAGGAGGGCCCGGCCACCGCGACCCCGGCGGACGAAGACGAAACCGCCGAGGGCGACTTCTGGCGTGGCGACGACCTGCTGGAGCGTTGGCACGCCCGCTTCGCCGAGTTGACGATCCGGCGACGCGAGCGCCTGGCCACCGCCCAGGCAGAACTGGAAGCGGAGCTGGAGGGCGAGGACGACGAGGACCAGCGGCAAAAGAAGCTGGCCGAGGGCCGAGCCGCGCTGCTCGACGATGAGCTCTTGGTCGAGACATACGCCACGGTCAAGACCGCCTGCATCATTCTCAAGGAGAACGGCGCGACTTGGACCGTCGTCGGCCACCCCACCCCCTGGGAGATGGTCCCCTACGACGTCCAGCTCGTCGGCGCCGTCTTTCTGCACCACGGCCACGCCGCCGAGATGGCCACCGGCGAGGGCAAGACCCTGGTGGCCACCATGCCCCTGTACCTCAACGCCCTGACCGGCAAGGGCGTCCATTTGGTCACAGTCAACGACTACCTGGCCCGCCGCGACTCCCAGTGGATGGGCGGCCTGCTGCGCTTCCTCGGTCTCACCGTCGACTGCATCCAGCACGAGATGCGCCCGCCTGAACGCCGCGCAGCCTACGCCTGCGACGTGACCTACGGCACCAACAACGAGTTCGGCTTCGACTACCTGCGCGACAACGGCACCGCCGTCAGCCCGGAGCAATGCGTCCAGCGCGGCCACTACTTCGCCATTATCGACGAGGTCGACTCCGTGCTCATCGACGAGGCCCGCACCCCGCTGATCATCTCGGGTCCGGCCCCGGAATCCACCCACCGCTTCGATAAGCTCAACCCCCTGGTGAACCGGCTGGCCAAGCGACAGGCCAAGCTGATCGCCGGTCTGCTCACCGAAGCCGACAAACTGCTCAAGGAAGGCGACGACGACAGCGTCCGCCTGGCCGCCAAACGCCTGCTGCTGGCCCGGATGGGCTCGCCGAAGAACCGCCGCCTGCTCAAGTTCCTCGAGGATCCCAGTCTCAAGCGCAAGGTCACCGAGATCGAGAACGAGTTCAACATGGCCAAGAAGCTGGGCGACCTCAAAGAGGAGCTCTACTACACCATCGAGGAGAAGAGCTACGCCACCGACCTGACCGAGCGGGGCCGCGAGGCCCTCTCCCCCGACGACCCCCAGCGCTTCGTCATCCCGGACCTCGACGCCCTCTTCACCGAGGTCGACGAACTCGACATCGACCCCGTCGAGAAGGAGAAGCGCCGCCAGGAGGTCATCGAACGGGCCTCGGTGGGCACCGAGGAGATCCAGAACATCCTCCAGCTCGTCAAGGCCTACACCCTCTACGAGCGTGACGAAGAGTACGTGGTCAAGGACAACCGGGTGATCATCGTCGACGAGTTCACCGGGCGACCCATGCCGGGACGACGCTACTCCGACGGCCTGCATCAGGCCATCGAGGCCAAGGAGGGCGTCAAGATCGAGCGCGAGACGATCACCCTGGCCACCATCACCCTGCAGAACTACTTCCGCCTCTACGAGAAGCTGGCCGGGATGACCGGCACCGCCGAGACCGAGGCCCAGGAGTTCGGCGACATCTACAACCTGGATGTCAAGGTCGTGCCGACCAACGAGCCGGTGCGGCGCATCGACTACGACGACCTGATCTACAAGACCCGGCGCGAGAAGTACAACGCCGTCATCGAAGAGATCGAGTACATGCGCGAGCTGGGCCGCCCGGTCCTCGTCGGCACCGTCTCCGTCGACGTCTCCGAGGTCCTCTCCCGCCTGCTCAAGCGCCGCAACATCCCCCACAACGTCCTCAACGCCAAGCAGCACCAACGCGAGGCCGAGATCGTCCGCGAGGCCGGCCTGCGCGGCCGGGTGACCATCGCCACCAACATGGCCGGCCGAGGCACCGACATCAAGCTCGGCGAGGACGTCCTGTGGTGCCGCTACCCCGAGGACCACCCCCGCCACCCCAAGGGCCTGTGCTGCATCAAGTGCCGTCGCACCGGCCCCGACGGCGAGGACCTCTCCTACCAGTGCGCCACCTGTCCGAAGATTCTCAGCCTGGCGGAGGAAGGCGACGAACAGATAGAAACAGCCCCGCCGGGCAAGTACAAAATGCCCTGCAAGCTGGTGATCGACCCCGGCCGCCCCCCCGACGACTCCAAGACCGTCGACGCCTTCGTCAAGGAGGGCCTGACGCCTTGCGGCCTGCACATCGTCGGCACCGAACGCCACGACGCCCGACGCATCGACCGCCAGTTGCGTGGCCGCGCCGGGCGCCAGGGCGACCCCGGCTCCTCCCGCTTCTACCTCTCCGTCGAGGACAACCTGATGCGCCTGTTCGGCTCCGAGCGCATCGCCGCCGCCATGGAGCGCGGCGGCATCGAGGAGGGCGAGCCCATCGCCCACCCGCTGATCACCCGGATGATCGGCACCGCCCAGGAGAAGGTCGAGCAGGTCCACTTCGGCTCGCGCAAGCGCACCCTGGACTACGACGACGTCGTCAACAAACAGCGCGAGGTGATCTACAAACTGCGCCGCCGCATCCTCGAGGGCCGCGACCTCAAGGGTCACCTGCTGGGGCTGATGGAGGAGGCCGTCGTCGATCACGTCGACCTCTACTGCCCCGAGGAGCTGGATATCGGCGAGGAATGGCGCCTGGACGACCTGCGCGGCTGGTACATGGCCACCTTCCCCGCCAAGCTGACCGCCGAGGAGCTCGAGCGCCTGGCCGAGGAGCAGGACCGCGAGAAGCTGATCGAAGTCCTCTTCTTCGGCGTGCGCAAAGCCTTCGAGCTGCGCGAGGAGCAGTACGAGGGCGACCAGCTCCACCTGCTGATGCGCTTCGTGCTGCTCTCCCACCTCGACAAGGCCTGGAAAGAGCACCTGCGCAACCTGGAGAGTATCCGCGAGGGCATCGGCCTGCGGGCCTACGGTCAGCGCGACCCCCTGATCGAGTACAAGAAGGAAGCCTTCGAGGCCTTCAGCGAGATGATGGACGAGATCAACGGCGAGGTCGTCTCACGCTTCTTCCGCTACAAGCTGACGGCGCAGTCCGCCGAGCAGGCCCGTCGACGCGTGAGCTCACGCGCCGGACGCGGCGCCGAGGGCGCTTCGGACGGCCCCGGTCCCAAGGCCCGCAAGGACGCCGTCCACACCCGCAAGACCGAGGACGGCACCAAGCTGGGCCGCAACGATCCCTGCCCCTGCGGCTCGGGCAAGAAGTACAAGAAGTGCTGCTGGGACAAGGATCACGCGCGATAGGCCCCTGGAAAACAGCCCCGCCGGTTCGCTCCGCCGCCCGCAAACCCCTGGAGAACGGACTAGACCGTCCGTTCACCTGATTGAATGATTGAACGACCCCTGAACAGCATCGAGCAACCGCCTCCGGCGGTCGAGGTCGTCTTCAGTGTCGAGGGTGTACCCATCGGCAACGGTGACGCGCCGCTGACACTGGACATCCGCTCCGGTGAGATCGTCCCGCTGTCCCTCGATGCCGCCCGGCGTCGCGAGCTGCTGCGCCAACTCCTCTCCGGCTATCTGCCCCGGGGACGGGCCGTGCTGAAGCAGGCCGACGGCGCGTCGCTGGCCTTCGACGGCGGCCGCCGACCCGG
>WJMB01000303.1 GCA_014728185.1 Candidatus Coatesiibacteriota bacterium | reverse complement strand
GGCCACTTCCGCAAGAAACGTGCCAGCGCCGCGCCGTCGCCACACCGGTCATGATTGATATGGTTTAGCGGCGCCGCGGGTCGAGGTCGCGGGGATCGATTCGAATAAACCGTCCGACTATGTCGGGCGGTTCTGTTATTATTGAGTCTGGAAGGAGGACGATGGAGAAGCGGAAGCGTTTATTGGACCAGGTGCCGGGGCGGGGCGAGGCCGGTGAGCACTGGCTGCTGGCGGGTACGGGTCCGGTCCGTCGGCGGTTGCTGTCCGAGTCGGCCGGCGGTGGTCTGCAGCCGGGCTGGAGCGTGCTCGGCCTGGACGAGGCGGCGGAGCGGGTGGTGCGGCAGTCATCCGGTGGTCCCCGTCTGCTGCGTCGTGGTGAGCCGGTGCTGATCATCACCGGCCTGCTGCGGCGCCACGCCGGGGAGCTGCCCTACCTGGGTCGCTTCGTCGCGGAGGGGCCGGCGGCGCTGGAGGGCATCGCGGCGGTGGCGGCCCAGACCCTGCGCCGCCTGCTGCAGGCCGAGTTTCCGTCCGGCGAGTCATTCAAGCTGCGGGATTTGCGCCGCCTGTTGGAGCTGCGCAACAACCGCCTCGCCGAGTTGGGCGTCGAGGAGCGCTTCGAGCGTCTGGAACGCGCCGCGGCGTTGATTGAAAGCGGCGAATTCGAGCCGCCCTCCCGAGCGACGTTGCTGCTGCCCGATCACCTGACCCCGGCGCAGCGGCGATTCACGCGCGCCTTGAGCGAGGTCTTGCGGCTGGATGTCGTAATCGAACCGGAGCTGGATAGTGCCGTTGAAAAACCCTCAACGCGCTGTCTGGCTCCGACGCAGCGCTTGCTGACGGAGCTCTTCGGCGAAGCGGTGGTCTTTGACGAAACCCGTCCCGGACGGACCGATTTGATCAACTGGCTCTTCGACGGCGGTCCCCGGCCGGAAGCGGCCCCGGAGGGTGTAACGGCCTGGCGCGCGGTGGACCCCCTGGACGAGGTGCGCCGCGTCGTCCGGGAGATCAAACGTCGCTGCGCCGAAGGCGAGCCCGCCGAGGGCTTCGTCGTGGCGGTTCCGGAGCTGGCGCCCTACACGGCTCTGCTTTCGGCGGAGTTCGCCGAGCGGGGCGTTCCGTTCAAACTGCCCGCCGGTGAGTCCCTCTCTGCGGGAACGCCGGCCCAGGTCGTGCGGGCTCTCTTCGACCTGCTTCAGCGCCCCGGACGGGCCGAGCTCCACGCCTTCCTGGGTCACCCCGCCCTGACCCCGCCGCGCCTTCCCGAACCCGCCTTGGTGCGTCAACGACTGGCGCCCTTCGCCCAGTACCTCCCGCCGGCGCCGTCGGGTGTCGATCCCGCCGACTTCTGGACAGATCGGGCTCCCCGGCGCGAGCGTTTGGACATGGGCGATTTCGACCTGCTGGCCCGCAAGGCCAACCTCAGCGGACTGCCCCGGGGCTGGGAGGAGCGGTTGGAGGTCGCCGAACGGCTCAACCAGGCTTGGCTGATCCCGGTGCTCAACCGGCTGCGTCGCCGGGCGCTGCGCGACGGTCGCGAGGAATCCGAGTTCCTGGCCGTCGAGGGCGGCGTCGAGCGCGTGCGGTTGCAGCTTTTCCAGCTTGTCGCCGTCATCGAAGAGCTGGAACGCATCGAGGGGCTGCGCGATCCCGGCCGGGAGGCCGGCGGACTGCTCGAGGATTGCCTGGAGCTGCTCGAGGAGCGCCGTTTCACCCACAATCTGCAACGCCGTGTCCTGGCGCGGCTCCACGAGCGCACCCGCGACGTGGGTCCCGACTCCGCGGTCATCGAGCGTCGCCGCGCCGAGGCGGTCAGCCGCGCCCTGCTCGAGCTGCGCTCGGTCTGGGAGGCCGTGCGCGGGGTTGCCGAGTTCGCCCGCGTCGGACTGGGGAGCCCGCTGCGCGGCGTCGAGCAACTGCGCCGTCTAGTGGAGGAGGAGCTGGCGGCCCGTTCGGTGCGCATCCCCGGTCCCGACGCCGGTGTGACGATCAGCGACCTGGCGGGTCTGCGCGGTTGGGCGCCCCGCGAGGTCTTCGTCCTCGGTCTGATCAACGAGGCCTTCCCCGCCCGCAACGAGACCGGCCTGGTGGGCCGCCTGGCCGGAGAGCTCGACGCCCACGACGAGTCCCTGCACCTGCTGGCCCGGCTGTTGCGTCGCGCCGAGGCGGTTCACCTGTCCTTTCCCGGTGTCATCGGCGCCGAGGAGGCCCGACCGGCACCGCCCGTGGACGACCTGCTCGAGCTGGTCGGCGCCGCGCCGCCCCGACATCCCGCCGGGCGGCCGACCTCGCCCGAGGAGCTCCTCGCCCTGGCTCCGGACGACCCCGGCGTTCCCGGGGCGCGCCGGGAGACGCTGGAGCTCTGCGTCCGGCGTCTTGCGGCGGCCGACGAGTCCGGCTTCACCGTCTACGAAGGCGCGGTAGATCCCGCTTTGCTGCCCCGGGTGCCCGGCGTCGACGAGCGCAGCGAGCTGCCGGTGACCTCGCTGGAGGATTACCTGGCCTGCCCCCGGCGTTACTACTTCTCGCGGCTGCTGGGGTTGGCCGAGCTGCCCCGGGTCAGCGACGAGGCCGAGGCCTCGGTGATCGGCACCCTGACCCACCGCGCCCTGGAGTTCTTCTTCGCCGGTTGTCAGCGCGGAGGCCGCTGGATCCTGTCCCCCCGCGAGGAGAAACCGGTCTCGGCGGATAGCTGGACCGCCGACTGCGAGCGGATGCTGGACTGCGCCGCCCAAGCCTTCGTCGAGGCCGGCCTGATCGACGCCGCCGATTCACCGGGACCGGCGGAGCAGATCCGCCGGGGCCTCAACGGTGCCGGGGCGGCCCTGGACGCCCAGCGCCGTGAGTTGGTCGACGGCCTGGAGGAGCCGGAGCGTCCACCGCCCTTCGGGGTGCTCAAGGGGGCGCTCTACGCCCAGCGCGAGCTGATCGGTACCCTGCCCGAGCGCGTCGAGTTCGCCTTCGGCGGCCGGGAGGGCGAACCCCTGGAGATCGGCGAACTGCGCCTGCGCGGGCGTATCGATCGAGTGGACCACGATCCGGAGCGCGACTTGCTGGCCGTCTACGACTACAAGACCTCGTCGCCGAACAGCCTGAAACAGAGCCGCACCTTCGGGGTCCACAGGCTGAGAAATCTCCAGTTGCCGCTCTACGCCCTGGCCGCCCGGCGCCACTTCGGTGGTACGACGGGCCTGCGCGCCGCCGTGATAAGTCTCCACGAGAAAAGCTACAATCTGCCCGCCGACGATCCCAAGCAGTTGAAATACAACGCCGGCGTGCTGCACGAGATGCTGGCCTTGACAAAGGCGGGGAAAAAAATCATCTACGATCCCGCCGCCGGCGAGGAGCGGCTGGAGTTTTTCACCGAAGTCACCCTCAAGCTGCTGGAGGCGATGCGCCGCGGTGTCTTCCACCCACTCTCGACGCATGATGAGAAAACCTGCTCCTACTGCTCCTACGGGCCGATCTGCGATGACGACTTTCTCTTCCGCAGGCTGATCAGCGCCGCCGGAGAACGGGGAGGTGAGCTCGATGGGGGAACTGGAACTGAGTAGGGAGCAGCGTTCCGCCGCCGACATCACGCGCAGCGTGGTGGTCTCCGCCGGAGCGGGATCGGGCAAGACCCGGGTGCTGACGGTGCGCTACCTCAAGCTGATCGCCGCCGGGGTGTCGCCCGCCGCCGTCGTAGCGATGACCTTCTCGCGCAAGGCCGCCGCCGAGCTGCGCCAGCGCGTCGACCGCGCCCTGAGCCGGGCCTACCAAAGCGGCCGTCTCGACGGCGAGGTCCTGGACGAGGCCGCGCGCCGCCGCCTCTTCGCGGCCCGCACGCGCCTGGGCGAGGGGCACATCGGCACCATCCACTCCTTCTGCCAGGGCGTCCTGACGGCGGAGCCGACGCTGATCCCGGACCGCCCCGGCTTCACCGTCCTCGATCAGACCAGCCTCGAGAGCCTGCTGGGCGAGGCCCTGGCCCGAGCCGCCGGGGCCTCCGACCCCCTGGCCGGCACCCTGGCCCGCCTGCGCGCCGCCGGGCTGCCCCGCTACCGTATCGACAAGGCGACCCGGGAGCTGCTCCCGCGTCGCTGGGAGATAGACGAGGCTCGACAGACCCGACGGCGGGACGACTCCGAGCTCGCCGAGCTCGTCGCCCAGAATCGCCGGGAGATGGTCGAGGAGTTCTTCGCTGTGCTGGAGACCACTCCGGAGGAGATTGGCGACCGCATGGACGAGCTGGCCGCCGACGCCGAGGTGACCGAGCGCCTCGGCGGCAAGGTTATCGACGGCTACAACGCCCTGGAGCTGTTCCACGAGCTGCGCCGGGTGCTGCTCGAGCTGAGCCGGGGTCCCGACGGTTTCTCCGAGCTCGAGGCCGCCGACCTGGCCCTGCTGCGTACGGTCAAGAGTCCTCGCGGGGTCACCAAGAACCACCTCCACGGCTGGAACGTCTTCAGTTTGGTCAAGAACGCCGTCGACTCCTTTGAAAGCTGTTTCGGCGCGGACCTCGACGGCCTGGAGAGTCGGGCCGCCGAATTGACCGACGTCTTCCTCGACTGGCTCGACGAGGTCGACGACGAGTTCCGGCGCCTCAAGGTGCGGCGGCGCGGGGCCGACTATCAAGACCTGCTGGAGCTGACCGCCGCCGGACTGGCAAAGGACGAGCACCTGGTCCGCGCGCTGCGCGGGCGTTACCAGCACTTTCTCATCGACGAATTCCAGGACACCGACCCCCGCCAGTGGGAGATCATCCGCGCCCTGGCGCTGCCGCCCGACGAAGGGCGGACCCTGTTCATCGTCGGCGATCGCAAGCAGTCGATCTACGGCTTCCGCGGCGGCGACAACACGGTCTTCCGCCGCGCCGCCGCCGAGGTGAGGGACGCCGGCGGGGTCGTGCTGAGCCTCGACGACAACTACCGCTCGGCCCCGGCGGTGCTGGACTTCGTCAATCCCCTCTTCGAAGAGCTCTTCGGCGCCGACAAAGCCCTGCTGACGGCCGACCCGGAGAACTCCACCGCCGTGGCGCCCCAGGCGATGAACCATCGTCGGGCCGTCGAGGAGCCCGGCGGCGTGGTCTTCCTGCAGCCCGCCGAAGTCAAGGATAAGCTGCTCGACAAACTCGACGAAGCGCTGCTCTGCGGCCGGGGGCTGGTCGAGCTGCTCGAGGGTCGCCTGGCGGGCATCCCCGCCCCCGCGAACCACCCCGACGAGAGGGTCCGTCAACGTGAGCGACCCCTGGTGGGGGTGTTGGGGCGCACCCGTGAGAAGCTGAGCCTGATCGCCGCCGCCCTGGATCATCTGGGCCGGGGCTCCGACTACGCCCTGCTCCGCGGCGGCGGGCTCTTCGCCGGCGCCGAGGCCGACTGGCTGCGCGCCGCTCTGGGTGCCCTCGTCGATCCCCGCGACGGCGTCCAGTTGGCCGCCCTGGCCCTCTCGCCCCTGGGCGGACTGGATTACGACGACCTGCTGCGTCTGCGGCGCCGGGCCGACGAGCTGGGCAGCCGCTGGAGCGAGCTGCTCTGGGGTTCCGCTGACGATCCCGCGGCCGGGTTGGGGCGGCGTATCGAACTGCTGCGCGGCCGCCTGCGACGCTGGCGACGCTCCACCGGGCTGACCAGCGGCTCGCGGCTGATCGCCGAGCTCTACCGCGAGAGCGCCGTTGGTTCGGCGCTGAGACGCGTCGGACAGCCGGACCATTGGCGTCGGCTGGAGCACCTGCTGGAGCTCGTTCGCGCTCAGGAGCGCCTGGGGGTCCTCGGCGGTCCGCTGGACACCCTGACCTGGCTGCGCGACAACGAAGACTCCCGGGATATCGAAGAGCCTCTCGACGCCGGCGAGCCGATCGTGTTGCTGACCATCCACGCCGCCAAGGGGCTGGAGTTCCCCGTGGTGCTGCTGCCCTTCCTCGACGCCCAAACCTCCGCGCCCTCCTGGGACCACGTCCTGGCCCGGGATAGGCATGGCCGCCGCCGGCTGCGATTGCCCGTGCGGGCCGAGGAGCCGCCCTACTCGGCCACGCTGACCCCGCTGAGTCGTGAGTTGCGCCGTCGGGTCGAGCTGCGGGAGAATCTGGAGACCAAGCGCCTGTTCTACGTCGCCTGCACCCGGGCCGAGGACCATCTGATCCTGGTGCGCGGCGATAAGAAGAAGAGGCCCGATCTGCGCGGAAACGAGTGCGGCAAACAGCCCCTGCGCTGGATCAACTCCCGCGTCGACTTCGCCGACGGCGAAGCCCGCCTGGGCGGTGAGGTCGTCGGGCGGCTCTGGACGTTCTCCGACACGGCGCCCGCCATCAAAACCAATACAGCTCAAACCTCGGCGGCCGTCGACACCTCGCTGACGGCGCCGCTGAGTGTGCCCGATCCCCTGCCCGTCGGCCCCTCGGTCCTGGGCGAGCTGCGGCGCTGCCCCCGGTTATTCTATCTGCGTCGGGTGCTCAAGCTGTCCTCGCCGCCGAGGCGCGCCGCCGAGCCCGACAAGGCCTGGTCCGAGCGGGGCGGCGGTCGCGGAAGCGCCTTCGGCGGCGCCCTGCACCACCTGATTGCGAAGGGCGACGGTCGTCCCCTCCCTGACCCGGAGCTGAGCGAGCTGCTCGCCGACTACGTTCACAGCGCAGCCGAGGACCCCGATGATCCCGAGTCGGCGGCCTGGCTCGGCCAACCCGGCGCCGCCGTTCGCGAGACGCTCACCGGGCACCTGGCGCGTCTGGACGGCATGGAGGCCTGGCGGCGGATACGCGCCGAGGCCCCGCGCTACGAGGTCCCGCTGCGCGTCGAGGTTGACGGCTGCCTGGTGATGGGCTATATCGACTGCCTGACCACCGAATCAGCCAAGCTGGGAATCTACGACTTCAAGTCCACCGTCGTCGATCGGCCCCTGGAAGAGGTGAGCGTTCACCACGGCTACGACTTGCAGCTCGGGGTCTACGCCCTGGCCGCCGGGCGCCTCTTCGACACCCCCGTCGACGAACTGGGGCTGCTCTACACCGCCCCGGAGGGCGGCTACCAGCCCCTGGAGGTCGAGGCCGCCGCCGAGAGCGCCCGCGAGGCCCTCGGGCACGCCGCGAGTCTGGCCCGGACGCCCTTCGCCGAGGTGCCCCGGAGCTCCGGAGCGACCTGCCGGGACTGCCCCTTCGCTCGGGTCTGCCGAAACCTGGAAGGCGGCTGGGGCGGGCGAACCCCGGAAAAATAACGCGTTGGTGACGACCGCCGGGGGCGGAGGATGGGAGTGCGTGTGGAAACAACCCAGGGACGGCCGGAGCCGTCCCTTGGTTGTACCGGGTTCAGGCACCACCGCGCCGGTTATTCCAGATAAATCTCGACGTCGGTGACAGTGCCGGTGTCCTCGTCGACCTGGTGCACCTCGACGATGTTGCCCGTCACCTCGGTCTCGACGAGCTTGATGATCTCGTCGAAGTCGATGTCCAGAGGCTTGCCGTTGACCTCGAGGTCCTTGGGGATGAACATCTTGGCGATCTTGGCCAGACCGATGGGCAGGCGGATGTTGACGTTGGTGTTATCGCCCTGGTGGACCTTGACGATGAGGAACTTGTTGGAGGCTCCTACGCCGCTCTCGGTCGCTTCGGCCTTCTCGGCGGCGGACATCAGCTTTTCGGCCTCTTCGGCGGAAATCTTGCCCTCGACGACCATGTCGAGTATCTTCTTGCGCTCTTCGGCTTGCATCGCTGTTCTCCTTGTTCAAGCCCCAGGGCTAAAGCCCCGGGGGGCGTTGTGCCGGCTCTTCGCCGGTGAGCCAGATGTGGCCCTCCGGATCATCGAAACCGCCGTCGGCTCCGAGCTTGCTTAGCTTGTCTTCGTCGCCGCCGCCGAGCTCCAGGGGCAGGCGCAGGGTCAGGGTGACGACGAGTTCGGCGTTTCGCTGGTTCATCTTCCGCCTCCCGACTGGTTCGGGGGAGCTGGGATCGGTTTTTCGTTTCGAATCGGCGGGCCGGGTAGTGCTGCCGGTTGACCGCACCCCCGGCTTGAGGTAGTCTACTAGGCGTTGTTCGCGGCTCAGTCGTTGAGATCGCGCAGGCGCTTGGCGGCCTCGTCGGCGGAAAGTTCGCCGGCGGCCAGGCGGTCGAGGACTTTGGCCCGCTGGGCGGCCAGCTTCTCGGGGTCGCGGCCGGGCAGGCGCTGTTTGAGCCCCAGGTCCTCGGCCAGCTCGGCCAGGCGCTTCTTGACCGTGGGGTAGCTGACCCCGAGGACGCCCTCAAGCTCCTTGAGGCTGCCGCCCACCGCGACGAAGCTCTTCAGCAAGGCCCGTTTCTCGACGTCCAGGCTGCAGAAATCACAGGGGCTGAAGTCGCCCCGGACGGTGGTCCGGCAGGACTTGCAGTGGAACTCGCTGACGCTGAGGCCGTGTCCGCAGACGGGACAGCGGTGGGGCATGGGATAGGGCATCGGTCGCTCCGCTTCTCGTTGGATGTTGGTATTCGCAGATATCGTTCGGTGGAAGTCGTTGTTCGGTCAAACCAGGGATCGCGGCGGGTCGTGTCGTTGTCGGCGAAGGGGCGGTGCGTCTTTTCACCCGGGTGCCACCGCTGATCCGGCGCCGGGCATCGCCGACTGCGAAGCGTTCTCATCCCGCTCGCTTTCCATCCCCGGCATTATTTCCGTCACCCTGTCCTCCCCCAAGGACGTCCACAGTATAGCCGGTGTGGTTGAGATTGTCAAGCGGTAGGTAAATAAATTTCAAGCCGGGCTTAATTTAATTGAAGGCAGGTCGATGAGTAAAGCGTTGATCATAGCCAGCCGCAACTCGAAAAAACTCGCCGAGCTGCGCGAGCTGTTGGCGCCGCGCGGTTACTCCCTGGTCTCGCTGCGCGAGCTGGACCCGCAGGGCCGACTCGAGATCGCCGAGACGGGGCGGACCTTCCGCGAGAACGCGCTGATCAAGGCCCGTGCAGCGGCCCGCGCCTTCGAACGCCCGGCGGTGGGCGAGGATTCGGGATTGAGCGTGGTGCCCCTGGGCGGCGCGCCGGGAGTCTACAGCGCCCGTTTCCACCGCCTGACCACCGCGGAGCTGCGCGGTCTTTACAATGCCTACCCCGGCGGCGAACCCCTGATCGCCGACGGCCTGGACCCGGACCGGCTCAACAACGTCCGGCTGCTGGCCGAGCTCGAGGGGTCCAAGGATCGCCGGGCCTTCTACACCTGCGCCCTGGCCCTGGTCGACGCCGCCGGCAAGGCGTTGTTCACCACCCGGGGCGAGGTCCACGGCCGCCTCGGCGACCGCTGGGCCGGCGGCGGCGGCTTCGGCTACGACCCGCTGTTCCACCCCGAGGACTCGCGCTTGACCTATGGCGAGCTGCCCCCGGAGGCCAAGCGGGCCACCAGCCACCGCAGCCGGGCGCTTAGACGATTTCTGGCCTATCTGGACGAGGTCCGGCGTTGAAGGAAATGATTGCATGATGGAGAACACCTTGCTCAAACGCCTACCGGCACTGGTTGCGCTGATCATCCCGGTTCTCCTGGGCGGTTGCCGCTACACCTTCACCCCCAACCTGCCGCCGGGGATCGAAACCGTCGCCGTGCCCGTCTTCGAGAATCGCACCTTCACCTACGGCATCGAACAAGAGCTGACCCAGGCGGTCATCGAGGAGCTGCTGACCAACTCGCCCCTGGGGGTCGAGGACGAGGACGAGGCCGACGCCCTGCTGGTGGTCAGCATCGAGCGTTACTACACGCAGGCCAAATCCTATGACGTCGACGAGAGCGTCAAAGAGCGCCAGCTGACCGTCGAGATCGAGCTGACCTTCCGCGACCTCGCCGACAAGCGGGACCTCTGGCACGAGCCGGTACTGCGCGAGCAGGTTGATTACTTCGATGTCGACGTCGCAGGTCAGCCCGCCGAATCCGAGGCCGAGGCCTACAGCCGCTTGGTAGAGCTCCTGGCCGAGCGCATCATAAACCGCATCGTCGAGGGCTATTAGTACTGCAGGCGATGCGCTTGATAACAGCTATGTCCCGGTGTGGATATTGAG
>WJMB01000041.1 GCA_014728185.1 Candidatus Coatesiibacteriota bacterium | reverse complement strand
GTCGGTGTAGGGCTCGGTGCCGGTCCAGCTCGAGGCCATGGCCTCGCGGCCGCCCTCGCCTTTGGCAGTGTCTTCGCCCGAGACCTTTTCGGCCGCCTCCAGGATGGCCGCGACGTTCTTCTCGACCACCTCGGCGGTGAACTTCTCCGAGTAGTTCTTCTTGAAGCTCTCGGCGATGTCCTTGGCGTCGAGCAGGTCGATCAGCGAAGCCAGCGCGCCGATGGTCGGCGTGTTGGGCATCCGGCGACCCAGATGCTTGCGGCTGATCCCCGTGGCGTCGATGGTGTAGACCCGGTACTTGTCGCCGCCGACGATCTTCTTGCGGATGGCGTCGGGCGAGGCCTCGGTGTTGATCAGAATGATGCCGCCCTCGACCAGGCCCTCGGCGATGTCGATGTTGGAGAGCAGGGTCTCGTCGAGAACGATGACGATCTCGGGGTTGGTGACCTGGGAGTAGATGATGATCTCTTCGTCGCTGACGCGGTTGAAAGCCTTGATCGGCGCTCCCATCCGCTCGGAGCCGTACTCGGGGAAGGACTGGACGTGCTTGCCGGCCTCCAGGGCCGCGTCGGCCAGGACCTTCGAGGCGGTGACGGCGCCCTGACCGCCGCGGGCGTGCCAGCGTATCTCCAGCATTTTGGGCATTGGCGCCTCCTGTCGAGGGTTGCCTTGGTTATGGAAATAGGGCGGTTTAAACCGCCCGGATTCTAACAAATCGGCCTCGTGAAGACCAGCACGATACTTTAGTTTGCTTCAGTCTTCCTCGCCGGAATCGCCAATTGAGTCTTTATCGCTCGAACCGGCCTGAAGTTCGGGAGCGGTGGCCACCCGGCTGCGCCTCGACAGGGGAGCCATCTCCGGTAAAGGCTTGTTGGAAACCGCGCTGAGTTCCCTCAAGCGACGCGCCGACGGCAACAGACGAACCTCCACCGAACCCACGAAATCGTCGTATGAGGAAACGGCGCCGTTGAGCTTTTTACCGAGATCGACGACGTGCCCGCCCATCACGCAGAGTCGGTCGTAGAGCTCGGCTCCCTCCTTGGCGATCAGTTCGACTGTGTCTTTGAGCCTGTCCTCCCGCCAGCCCTGGGCCACGGCCAGCAGCAGCGACATCAGCGTGGTGGGCGAAGCCAGCATGACCCCGTTCTCCCAGCCGTACTCGATCAGCTTGGGATTGACCTCCAGGGCGGCCACAAAATAGGCCTCGTTGGGCAGGAACTGGACGACGAACTCCGGGGTGTGTTCGAACATCTCGGTGTAGCCCTTGCGTGAAAGCTCGGTGAGGCGGTCCTTGACCGTCCGGGCGTATTCAGTCATCGCCGCCGCCCGGCCCTCGTCGCTGTCCGCCTCCAGGGCCTTTAGGTAGTGATCCCCCGAGGTCTTGGCGTCGATGACGATCACCCGCTCGTTGGGCAGGCGGACTACCATATCCGGGCGCAGGCGCCCCTGCTCGCCCGTCACGGTGAACTGCTCGTCGAAGTCGCAGTATTCGGACATCCCGGCCAACTCGACCAGGCGGCGCAGCGTCGACTCGCCCCAGCGACCGCTGACCTGGGGCCGCTTGAGGGCGTCCACCAGCAACCGGGTCTGCTTGTCCAGCTTATCGAGTTGCTTGTCGACGCCGCCGTACTCCCGTCTGATCTTCTCGGTCAGTTGGCGGTACTGCTCCAGCTTCTCGGTCAGCGGCTCCGTCGTGCCCTTGAGCTTCGCCTCGGCGTTCTTGAGGAACGACTCGCTGGTCTTGCCCAAGGCCTCTGCGGCCAGGGCGTTGAAGGCGTCCTTGAGTTTCTTCTCGGCCTCGTCCAGCAGGCGGCGCTGCTCGGCCAGGTTATTCCGCTCGGCCTTGAGTGTGGCCTCGGTGGCCGCCTTCTGACGCTCCAGGGAGTCCAGGCGCTCGTCCAGCTCCCGGTTCTCGCCGCTCAACTCCTGACGGCGCTGCTCCAGTTGTGAAACCCGCTCCTCGAGCTTGACGCGCTCCCGCGCCGCCTCGTCGTACTTGACGCGGCTGACCGCGTCACCGCGACGCAGCTTGGCCAACAGTCCCGCTATCACACCGCCGACGATGATCCCGATCACTCCGCCGATGACCCAGGGCAACCAGTTCACGCTTCCTCCTCGCGTTGTTGAAAAGTCGACCGTATCTCAAACAGACTCAGTATACCAGGGAGTCGTGACGACCTGGGTCGACCGGACCGATGGAAGCGGAGAAAAAGGGTGAATTACCAGCCGCGAATAGATATCGCGGTGTCTCGACTGCTAGAATCACTAACAGGTATGACAGGACCAAACAACCGCTTTTTTCAAAGGATGAAAACGGGATGTCCGAGCTGCTAGACGGTCTGGGTCTCAACCCAAGGAACTCCATCAACCACCGCTACGGACCCCGCCTGGTGGTCGAGGGCGAGCTTCTGCAAAAGCGCGAGGAGTTCTGCAAAGAGGTTCTGGGCACCCACCCGATGGACGGCGCGGCCCTCGAGGTGGGCTGCGGCATCGGCTTCTGGACAGCAGCCCTGGCCGGGCGTTACAAGCACGTGGTGGCCCTCGACCGCTCGCGGACCCAGTGCATCATCGCAGCCGGGGGCCTCTACGCCCTGGGACGCCACAATGTCTGTTTCTTCAACGGCACGCTGCCCGGCCTGGCCCAGCGCGGTGAAAACGAGGTCCGCCCGCGCAAGCGCGCCTTCGGACTGGTGACCTCCTTCGATGGTCTGCGCCGCGGCGACGTCCTCAATCTCTCCCTGCTGGCCGATTACGCCCTGGACCGGGGGATGGTCCTGGTGGCCTTTCCCGCCTGGTGGTTCGGCGGCGGCGAGACCGAGCGCGAGAACGAACTCTACGAGTACGGACTGAGCCGGGGCTGGAAACAGAACGAGATCCCCCACGACGGCGCCCTCGAACGCCTCGACGGCGGCCGGGCCGCCCTCGAGAAGGTCTCGCTGGCTTACGCCGCCGCGATGAGCGGCCTGGTGGACCTCTACGATTACAAGAACGACCGACCCGCCGACGACTGGCAGGGGCCGGCCTCCTTCGAGGTATCCCTGGACTGGCGCCTCTACCACCTGCCCGACGACGCCCTGAGGCCCCCCGATTCCGGCAACGGCGACGGCAGCGAAGTGGAGCTGACCGTCGAGGAACCAACCACGGCCCACCCCACCCCACCGCCTCCACCGGCGCCTTAACGGCTGACAGTCACCGTCAAGCCCGGCGAAAGGGACCGACCCGCGGGTCGGTCCCTTTCGCATTCTGGAACACCAGAATCTACCAGTATGCACCCTCACGCATTCCGCCGCCGGGACCCCGCCGACACGGCCCTCGACAAACCCACCCGTTCCGGCGTCCGTCAGGGAGGCGTTGGCACGTTTCTTGCAGCGGGGCGGGGCCGCCTATTGCGGGAAGCCCACCCGAGCTTCCGCAAGAAACGTGCCAACGCCGGGCGTGGGAAGGCGGTCGGCGGCGGCGGGGGCCGGCGGCGGCATGGTGGGTCAGCCCAGGGGCAGCAGCAGCATGGCGTCGCCATAGGAGTAGAAGCGGTAGCGGTGGGCGACGGCCTCGCGGTAGGCGGTCAGTATCCGCTCGCGTCCGGCGAAGGCGGCGACGAGCATCAGCAGGCTGGAGCGGGGCAGGTGAAAGTTGGTGATCAGGCCGTCGACGGCGCGGAAGCGGTAGGGGGGGTGGATGAAGAGTTCGGTCTCGCCGGCGCCGTGGCGGATAAGGCCGCGCTCGTCGGCCAGGGTCTCCAGCACACGGGCGGTGGTGGTGCCCACGGCGATGATCCGCCGTCCGGCCAGGCGGGCCTCGTTGATCAGCCGGGCGGTCTTCTTGCCGATGGAGTAGCGCTCGGAGTGCAGGTGATGAGCGGAGAGGTCGTCTTCGGGCAGGGGGGCGAAGGTGCCGAAGCCGACGTGGAGGGTGATGGTCAGCCAGTGTAACCCCAGTCCCTGCAGGCGGGTGATCAGACCGGGTGTGAAGTGCAATCCGGCGGTGGGTGCGGCGATGGAGCCGGGACGCCGGGCGTAGATGGTCTGGTAGCGCCGGCTGTCGGTGGCGTCGGCGCCGTGGGGCCGGCGGATGTAGGGCGGCAGGGGGGCCTCGCCGAACTCGTCGAGGATTTCGAGCAGGGGCTTGTCCGAGCTCAGTTCGAGGACGAGCTGGCCGTCGCCGAGTTTGGCCAGCACCTCGCCGCGGACGCCGCCGCGAAAGTCGATGTAGCTGCCGACGTGGAGCCGCCGTCCCGGCTTGGCCAGGGCGGTCCAGCGTCCCTCGCCAAGGTCGGCCAGCAGCAGGGCCTCGACCCGGGCGCCGCCGTCGCGCTTGACGCCGCGGATCCGCGCCGGGATGACCCGGGTGTCGTTGGCGACCAGTACGTCGCCCTCGCGCAGCAGCTTGGGCAGGTCGACGAAGCGGTGATGCGTGGGGTCACGGTTGCCCACCAGCATCATCAACCGGGAGTCGTCCCGGCGCTCGACGGGCTGCTGGGCGATGAGCTCCTCGGGGAGGTCGTAATCGTAATCGGCGGCGTAGAGGGGCATATTCAGACCGGCTTGACGAAGTAGACCCCGCGGACCCAGCGATCATGGGCGGGGAGGTAGGAATGACCGGGATGGGCGGCGAAGCCCAGGGCGATCTTCAGGGCGTAGTTGGCGGGTCGGTCCAGGGAGGACCAGGAGCGCAGTTGATGAGCGCCCCGGTTCCGGCACTCTTCGAGGGCGGCTAGCTGGAGCCGTGAGCCGACGCCCCGGCGTCGGTAGGGTTCTTCGACATCGAAGGTCTGGACGAAGCCCTCGACGAGGCCGGGGGGATAGGCGTCGGTGAAGGACTCGTGATCCAGCTCGAGCAGCGCGATGGGAAGGTCGGCTCGGTGGATCAAGGGTTGGAGCAGCACGGCCAGATGGGCGATGAGAGACGTTCCTTCGAAGACGCCCAGGACAAAGGCCTGCGGATTGGCGAGGGCCGGGGCGTGTTTGGTGGAGCCGACGCGCTCGAGATGCTCGGCGTAGGCGCGGGCGTCGGCGGGCTGGTTGAGAAGCAGGCGGGGCTGATTCATGGTCGCGGGCGGCTGGTTGAAATCCGTTGTCGGATAAGGGCCGGGGACATCGGCGGCGGATGCGTTTGCACCGGCGGGCGGTTCGTTCGTGGCGGGGCGTGATGCTTGTTCAGCGTGAGATTGAGCCGGAGCCGCTCACGGGCGGGCATGAGGACGGTCATCACCAAAGCTCATTGCAGCCAACACTACTAGCAGCCCACACAACTGGATGATACGTCGTAACAGCATGCGATCTCAGCGGCCCGCGCGTCGTCACGGAGTGACTCGCCTGGAGCACTCTTCGCACAGACCTGCGCAACACCGCTCGCCCAGCCGGTGGAGCGCCGTGCGGCGCCTTACTACAGCTCGGCCAGCAGGCGGTCGAGGTCGTTGGTGTTGTTGTAGAAGTGAATGCCGACACGCAGGGAGCCCTCGCGCAGGCTGACGATCACCCCGGCGGCCCGCAGGCGCTCCAGCAAGGCGGCGGGCTCGTCCACGGCGAAGGTGACGATCCCCGAGCGCCGCCCCGGGATAATCGGGCTGGTCACGGTGACGTTCCGAGCCGCCAGACCGGCGATCAGGTAGTCGCAGAGCTCGACGATGCGGGTCTCGATCGCCCGCGGTCCCAGGTCGCGCAGGTAGGCGCAGGAGTCCCCCAGGGCCAGTTGGGTCAACAGCGAGTTGCTGCCCGGCTCGACGCGGCGGGCGTCCGGCGCCGGGGGCTGCTCGTAGTCGGTCAGGCGGTGAAGGCGCAGGTCGGCGTTGGGAACCACCGACAGCCATCCCAGACGGTCCGGCGTCCAGTCGGCGAGCAGTTCCGGGGCCAGGTGGAGGAAGCCGCCGCCCTGGGGAGCCAGGGTCCACTTCCCGCCGCCGCAGACCAGGGCGTCGATGTTCTTGAGATCGACGGCCAGGGCACCCACCCCCTGGATGGCGTCGACGACGAAGCGCACGCCGCGTTCACGGCAGAAGCCGCCCAGGGCCGCGGTGTCGATGCGCGAGCCGTCGGCGAAGTCCACCCAGGACAGCGCGGCGACACGGGTGCGCTCGTCGACCAGGGGGCGCAGATCGTCCACGGTGACCCCGCCCGGCCGTTGATCGAGCCAACGGACCTCGACGCTCCGGCGGCGCAGGTTCAGCCAGGGGTAGACGTTGGCCGGGAACTCGCCGCGTCGGAGGATGACGTTGTCGCCGGACCGCCAGTCCAGGGAGCCGGCGACGTGGGCCAGCCCCGAGGAGGTGTTGGCGACGAAGGCGATGCTCATCGACCGGGCGCCGATCAGGGCGGCGATCGAGCGGCGGGCTTCGGTCAGATCGCGCTCCATCGCCGGGATCTGTTCGGGGTGACAGAAGAGCATCTCGCCGGCGACGCGCTCGATGGCGGCAGCGGCGGCCGGGGAGAGGGGGCCGCGGCTGGCGTGGTTGAGGTAGGCCCACTCGGCGGTGACGGCGAAACGGCCGCGCTCGGCGGCGAGGGGGTTTACGCGGCTGGCGGCGTCGTTATCCACAGCGGTTTTCCCATTGGGG
>WJMB01000040.1 GCA_014728185.1 Candidatus Coatesiibacteriota bacterium | reverse complement strand
TGGGCGCCCTGGGGGGCAGCGGGGCCTTGCCCTTCCCCGGCGAGGTGCTGCGCGAGGGCATCCGCTCGCAGAGCAAGCCGGCCTACCTCGAGGTCAACCTGGCCTGCTTCGAGCGCGGCTACCGGGCCGCCGTCGAGGTCGCCCGGAGCATCGAGGGCTAGGCCGCCCTTCGTAGCCCGGGCTTGACCCCCGCGCCGCCGACGGTGTAAGATGCCGACGAACACCCGGCGGCCCCGGGCTGAGCCCCGCCGCCGACGGACCTTCCCTGAAAAACGCCTCCGGCGCGAGCTGGAAAAGCGCCGTCAACCCTGAACGCAACCCCTGAAGGAGAGCGATGAAGAAGTACGAATGCACGATCTGCGGCTACATCTACGATCCCGCCAAGGGCGATCCCGACTCCGGCGTCGAACCCGGCACCGCCTTCGAGGACATCCCCGACGACTGGGTCTGCCCGGAGTGCGGCGCGACCAAGGACGCCTTCGAGCCGGTGGACTAGCTTTCCCGACTGAGCATTCGGCTTTCGGCTTGTGGTAATCAGGAACCCGCCCGGGCATCAAGCCTTACGGGCGGGTTCTCAGCTTGAGCACACCGACCCGCGGGTCGGTGTTCATCATGGAGGGCTTACATGCAAGTGGCAATAAACGGTTACATGTCGAGCAGGATTCGCACCAGTCCCTCCACCTTTTCCAAAGTCACCGATGATACATTACCCAAGATATGGATTAGACGTTGCTTGGAAATGGTTCGCAGTTGGTCTACCATTATATAGCTTGCTGCCACAAGTCCACCCTCGGGCGGTTGTATCGGATGATGGAGAGGATATCCTTTATCTGAAGTTGTTATGGGTGCTATGATCAATAAACCAGCAGGTCCATTGTTGAATATGTCTGCGGAAAGAACAACAGCCGGTCGCTTACCTTGTTGTTCGTGTCCCGCTCCAACAGACGACAAATTGATTAACCAAACACTACCCCTGTTTATTAGCTGTAGGTTGCTCATCTACACTCCTTACTTAAGACCATCCATTATGGTCCGGTCCCAAAGGTTTCTTTCCTGTTCTTGTTCTCGGCGCGCATCGTCATCAGCATTGATACGTGCATACGCCAGATTTGCTTGTTCAAGAATCATTTTCCTATAGGCTTCCTCCAGGAACTTTTGTATGGTTTTAGTTTGACTGAGCTTCAGCATCGAGGAAAGACGCTCCAGCATCTCCTTGCTTTCGCCGTTGATCCGCACCGTATAGCTGGACATTTTACCCTCCCTTTTTGTTTTTCTCTTCTCGAAGCATTGTAAGAATAGCACAATGCTTAAATTTATGCAAACAAATTCTGATACGGTAATGCATGCATTTATGAGTGCATATTATGCGACAGAAGCTTGCCCTCTGTTACTTTACGTAACTTATGGGTAATAAATACCCCGGGAATTGAGTGTGCGGCAATCCTTCACCCAGGGTTCATTGCGGTTCAACCCCAACACGAACAAATAGTTAGCCCGGGATACTGCAAAGCGGCACACCTCTTGCTATACTCTGTTACGCAACAATCGACCGCCGCCACTCATCTTCGCCCAGGTGAACCTTGACCCCCAAACGCAAAAGAACCAAGCGGCGTGTGCTGCTCTGTGGCGCCGGTGAGGCCGGGCGGATGATCGCCCGGGAGATCCTCACCAACCCTCGCAGCAACTACACCTGCGTCGGCTTTCTCGACGACGATCCGGACAAGCAGGGCTGGGAGCTCGAGGGAGCGCCGGTCCTCGGGCCGCTGATCGACCTGCCCCAGCACGTCGAGGAGCTGAGCGTCGACGAGGTCCTGCTGACCATCCCCAGCGCCTCCGGCGCCACGGTGCGCCGCCTGGCCCAGCTCTGCGACCAGGCCGACGTGCCCTATCGGGTGCTGCCCTCGATCTTCGACGTCATCCACGGCGACGCCAAGCTGACCCAGGTGCGCGACGTGCGCGTCGAGGACTTGCTGCGCCGCGCGCCGATCAAGCTCGACATGGAGGCCATCGGCGAGTTCGTCTCCGGCCGGACCGTCCTGGTCACCGGCGCCGGCGGCTCCATCGGCTCCGAGCTCTGCCGCCAGTTGATCACCTTCTCGCCGGGAAGGCTGGTCCTGCTGGGCCACGGCGAAAACCCGATCTTCGATATCCACAACGAGCTGCTGCGCCGGCGGCCCCAGTGCAACCTGGCCGGCGTGATCGTCGACCTGCGTAACCGCCGCCGCCTGGCCCGGGTCCTGGAAACCCACCGCCCCGCCGTCATCTTCCACGCCGCCGCCCATAAGCACGTCCCCCTGATGGAAGACAACCCCTGCGAGGCCTTCAGCAACAACGTGGGCTCGATGCTGGCCCTGGCCGAACTGGCCCCGGCCCACGGCGTCGAGCGCGTGGTCGTTATCTCCACGGACAAGGCCGTCGAGAGCACCAACGCCATGGGCGCCAGCAAGGCCGTCTGCGAGGTCGTCGCCCGACTGGCCGACGACCGCCACCCGGATTGCCGCTTCGTCACCGTGCGCTTCGGCAACGTGCTGGGCAGCCGCGGCTCGGTCATCGGCGTCTTCCAGGAACAGATCGAGCGCGGTGGGCCGCTGACCGTCACCGATCCGCGCATGGAACGCTTCTTCATGACCATCCCCGAGGCCGTCGAACTGGTCCTCCAGGCCGCCGTCCTCGGCGAGGGCGGCGAGGTCTTCGTCCTCGACATGGGCCAGCCCCTGCGGATCATCGACTTGGCCAGGATGCTCGTCGAGCTCTCCGGCTACGACAACGGCGAGATCCCCATCGAGATCACCGGACCCCGCCCCGGTGAAAAGCTCCAGGAACGCCTGTTCAGCCTGGCCGAGGAACGCCTGCCCAGCCCGCATCCTCAACTGCTCATCGCCCGCTCCAACGGCGTCTACGAGGAGACCTGGGAGCTGATCGAAGAGCTCTGGCGCACCGCCGAGGAGCTGCGGACCGATCGAGTCGTCCAAATCGTCGGCCGGGTCTGCCCGGAGTCCCAATGGCGCCCCGCCGAAGGAACCTTCTAACGGAAACGGTTCACAGCAGGGCCGCTTTCCGAAGCGGCGGCGAGGCGTTGGCACATTTATTGCAGCAGGGCGGGGCGGCATCCTGATCCAACCCGCCCCGGATTCCGCAAGAAATGTGCCAACGCCGGCCCCGAGCCGACAGTCACCCCGCGGCCGGCTTTGGCGAAGGCCGCCGGGGTTTCAAGCAAACGGGTCGACCCCCAGGTCGGCCCGTTTATACACCCTTCAAAAGGCGGGGATTATAATCCCCGCCCGGTATTGACGATCCGTGGAACCTTTACGGATATATCAAGGCACTTCTAGTGCAGCTCGTCCAGGGTGAAGCTCTCCTCTTTATCCTCCTCGCCCATGGTGTAGGCCACGGTGTACTGGTCCATCTCGATGGCGGTGACCTCGCCGGGGTAGTTGACGCTGTCGCTGAACCCCTCGGGGTTGACGACCACGGTGGTGCCGAGCTTGACGTCGTCGGCGTCCCAGGCCTCGACGTAGGGGTAGACCCACTCGAAGGCCCGCTCGTCGGTCTCGCCCTCGTTGAGGAAACCCTGGAACTCGACGGTGACGGTCTCCTCAGCGACCTCGATCACCTCGGCGCTTTCCCAGGACAGCGAGGTGATGTACTCGGGATCGTAGTAGGTGGCCCAGACGGTGTCGCCGACGGCGAAGGGGGCGGCGGGCTCCTCGTCGACGACTTCCGCGCCTTCGTCGGCGGCGTCGCTCTCGGTGCCGGTCTCGGCGGCTTCGCCGTTCTCGGCCGGGGCCTCCTCGTCGCAGGCCGGGATGAACACCACGAGCAGAAGCAGCAGCAACAGAACAAGGTGCTTCCTCTTCATTGGTTCGCCTCCGTATATGGGTGACGGGCGGTCCGGGAACCGCCCGTCGGTTTTTATCGCGGGTTTCGCACTCAGCGGCTGATGATCAACCGGCGGGTGACGGCGTCTTCGCTGGTTGACAGGCGGTAGAGATAGACGCCGGAGGAAACGGCGCGGCCGTCGGCCGTGGTGCCGTCCCAGGCTATGCTGCGGTGTCCGGCGGTCAGCTCGCCTTCGACCAGGGTGGCCACCCGGCGTCCGGCGAGGTCGTAGACCGCCAATTCGACGGGACCGGACTCGTCCACGCCGAACTCGATGGTCAGCGGACCGGAGCTGGGGTTGGGGTAGCTCTGGGCCAGGTAGAGGCTGCGCGGTGTTTCGGGCAGTTTGTCCTGGAGCCAGTCGGCGTAGCCGACCAGCAGGGTCAGGCGGCGCTCGATCTCGCCGGGGAGCAGCTCGATCAGGTAGTCGCCGCCCGGGGTGAGTTCACGGCGCGCGCCCTCGGCGTCGTCGAGCAGCACGGCGCCCACGCCGGGGGGCAGGCCCTCCAGACCGGACCAGTAGACCAGGGCGGTCTCGGCGCCGGCGGCGGGCTGGACGACCAACTCGAACTCCAGGCCTCCGCCCAGTTCGGGGCGGTAGTCCGTGGCGTATCGCCCACGGCGGCTGGGCCAGTCGGAATGGTCCAGGTAGAGGTCGGGGGCGCCGGAGAGGTAGGGCGGCTGGCGCCGCTCGGCGCGGTCCCAGTGGTTGCCCGCGCCCTCGGCCACGCCGACCCGGTTCCAGGCATCTAACAGGCCGCCCGAGTCCAGGCCCAGCTCCAGCCACCAGAGCGGCTCGACAGCCTCGGCGACGGGGCCGTCAGCGGTGGTGCCTCTCGGCGCCGATGATGACCCGGCGTCGTTGGTAACCGCAGAGTCGCCGCTAACAGCGCCGTTTCCGGCGGCGGAGTGCACCGCGGTCGGGTTGATGGAAACCGGCGCGGCCGAAGTGGAAGCGGCGGAGAACTCAGCGACCGGGGGTAGATAGGCGGCGAACCGACGGGCGACGGGCGCGGTCCGCGCCGCGGCCGGGGGTTCGTCGAGCAGTGCGGTGGCGTCGCTCTCCACCGGCGGAATGTACAGGATGGCGTCGCCGGAGCCGTTCAGGTAGACGAAGCAGCCCTTCCAGGGCTCCAGGGCGTCGACGCTGTAGTCGTAGGAGCCCTCGTAACCCACCGGGTCTTCGACGCGGTCGATGATCCCGGCGTTGGCGTCGGCGCCGGTGACCGCGCTCCAGTCCACGGCGAAGGCGTAGGGACAGGCGAGCTGATTCCAGCCGGCCTGGAGATCGATGCCGTAGGGCTCGCTGCAATCCGGGCTCCGACCCTCCCCCGAGTCCAGCACGATTCCACTCTCGGCCACAATTAACCAGTAGGCCCGACCGGGCTTGAAGTACTCGATCGAGCCCCGGGTGTACTCGACGAAGCCGCCGTCCTGGTAGCGGGCCAGGCGCCAAGCGGTATCGTCATAGGCTCCCAGGTCGTCTTCAAGAACACCAGCCGGCGAGCCGCCGTCGGCGCCGTAGTCCGTGGGAACGCTGAACAGGCGATAGTCATCGACACCGTCCCCTGCGTGCTGAGGCGCACCGGAGTCGATACCCTCGCCCGCGTAGGTGACGGCGATGTTGAAGGGGTCCTCGGGTCCGTCGACGGGCAGACTGACCGAATTGATCCCGTCGGAGGCCCAGAGGTAGTAGTCGAGGCCGCGCTCGGTGACGAAGGCGGCGGGAATCGATCCGGTGTAGGTTTCTCCACTGTCGAGGGTCAAATCGGTGTAGCTGAAGTCGGTGTCGCCTCCGCGACGGTAGAAGACCCGAGCCAGGACGACCTCGTTGTTATCGCTTATCTCGGCCGAGATAACGACGGCGGCATCCAGAACGCCCTCGGTCACCGCTTCGTGGTCGATTATCGGAGCCACCTCGTCACTGCCGTAGGAGATCTCGATCGATTCGAGGATCGGTGTCTGGTTGGGGTCCGTACCGCCGAATTCGACGCGGTACTGGAAGTAGCGCCCCTCCTCGGTAAGGTAGTCGCTGACATCGGTGCCGCTGACCGTGATCGGCTCGGACCAGTCGCCTAGGTCACCGTCGTCGTCGCTGGAACGCACCCGCACGGCCAGGCTGCAATCATCGGGCAGGATGGCGTCCCAGGAGAGCAAGCCGTAGCTGAAGGTGGTTTCGAACCCGGTGTCCAGGATCGAAGAGGTCAGGTTGCCGGAGGAGAAGCCCGTCAGTTGCCACCAGTAGACCGCGCTGTCGGTCTTGCAGGCGCTGACGACATCGGGATGGCCGTCGTCGTTGATGTCGGCCCCCTCGGCCCAGCGGCAGTTGGGAACGTGGTCATCTACGAGGTGCTCGTTCCAGGAGCCGCCGGCGCCGTCGGCGTTCTCGAGCCAGTAGACCTCACCGCCCTCGGTGGAGAACAGCAGGTCGACGTCCCCGTCGCCGTCGATATCCAGGGCCTCCAGGCTGCGCGAGCCGAGGATCCCGGTGACCGTTGTGATGTTCCAACCACCGCCGCTGCCGTCGTTGGCCCACCAGTAGACACCGTCCTCGGCCGAGCCGACGATGACGTCGAGATCGTCATCATCGTCCAGGTCGGCCAGCTCGATCTGCTTGGGATCGTCCAGCTCACCGTCGGAGATGGTCTGACGGGCGCCGAAGTTGCCGTAGCCGTCCTCGTTCCTCCACCAGTACACATCGTCATAACCGATGCTGCAGGCGGCCAGATCGGGATACCCGTCGTCGTCCAGATCGCCCGCCCTGGGGTACCAGGGCGAGTTGTACCAACCGTCGATGGTGTTCTTGAGCCAATCCGCACCGTAATCATCGTTCTCGATGAACAACACATTGCTGTTGCCGTGCTCCAGATCGCTGAGCACGATGTCCAGGTCGCCGTCGGTGTCCAGATAGACCAGATCGGCGCCGATGGGATTGATGACGGGGTCGCCGTCGAGATCGATGACGTGTTCGACCCAGGTGTTGTTTTCCAGGTCGACGTTCTCCCACCAGCTTAGATACGAGGACTCCCAGCCCGTGGTCAGGATGTCCAGGTCGTCGTCGCCGTCGATATCGCCGCAGTTGATGTCCTGGGCGTCGGGAAAGGTGGAGGTCAACACGTGCTGCTCCCACGAGGTCCCGGCGCCGTCGAGGTTCTCCCACCAACTGATCTCGTCGCTGTCGGTTTCGGTGTAGTCGGTGATCAGCAGCACGTCGACGTCGCCGTCCTGATCGAGGTCAACGCAGCAGGTTCGCAGGGCGTTGGTAATCTGATCGGTGATCAGATTCTCGGCGGGCTCGTCGAGCAGGATGGCTTCCAGCAGGATTGACCCCGCCTGGCTGTACCAGTCAATATCACTCGAAGTGTAAAACTCTTCGCCCCAGTCGGAGACGGGGCCGTCCTCGCCGGGACCGCCGGACCAGTCGGTCTGCACGGCCACATCGCCCAGGGCGACGGCGGCGATGATCAGAATGATCGTCAGTGCTTTGCGCATCTCGTCCCCCTTTCTACCGGTTGGGCAGGTCAGGCCAGCCGGGCAGCCCGTCGGCGTCGTTATCGCTTGGATCCTCGGAAGACATCAGCAACAGTCCGGCGCCGGCCCCCAGGGCTGCGATGCCGCCCAGGGTCCACCACAGCCAGCCCGAGCCGTCCTCTTCGGCGATGTGGGTCGGATGGGTCCGCTGTCCGATATCCTTGGCCAGCTCGCTCAGCGCCGTGCCCGAGGCGGTGCTGCGCTCGGTGGTGCTGGCTATCACCCGTCCCTCCTCGACATCGATCATGCGCACCGAGAGGACGTAGTAGCCGCTGGAGCGGGTGACCGAGCCGACGAGAACGCGCTCGGCGGCCAGCACCTCGCCGATCTCGACGGCGCACTCGACGTCGGTGCAGGTGAGCACCATGGCCTGCTCTTCCATGATCTGGGCCATGTACTCCCGCTCGAGAACCTCGAAGCGGCCCTGACGGATCAGCTCCGTGGTCAGGTACTGGGTGGCGATGCCGGCGTCGGTCTCGCTGACGTCGTGGGCCTCCAACGGCAGCACGGCGATCCGCGGCCGCTCGGCGGATTCCTCCACTGATGCCGCCGCCTGGGCCAGGCTCAGCACAGGCAGCAGGAAGATCAGCAACCAAACAACGAATCGTTTCATCGTATCTCCTTTATGAGTGAGATGGAATGCAATGGTTGAGCGAGGCTCGTCGATAGAAGAAGGACGACTCGGGGAGCCGGTGGGGTCGGAGGCGGCGGGGCTGGACCCCGGAAAACAAAACACTGAAGGGGCGGGCTTGATAGACTATGGGGTCGGCACAAGAAACCGGACCAGTTGTTTACCTAGGCATCCTGGAACGTGTTCGGACCATGAAGCCTCGAGTTTACCGCCGGCAACCCAGCTAGATACTCTGAGAGCGCATTGCGCGCTTCAACTTCACCTTTATCAGAGAAGGTGTATATAATGAATGCTTGCCGCCATTATAGGGTAATCTACCATGATAATAGTTCATCTGGTTGCTTATATCAATTGTCAAAACGACAAGTAACAAAAGGGTCGGCTGGAGTCCGGCGGCGGTGAGTGCTATGATTGAGTCGGTGAGTTGAACCGGCGTCGATTCATGGATCACACGGGAGCGTCGCATGGAGCTCGAGCTGCGCCGCGGCGAGTTCCGCCTGCCCGGCGGAAGTTACGCCGCCGACTACGGCACGCTGCGCCGACCCTTGAGGCGGGGCGGCGGCGAGGTCGAGCTGCCGCTGATCCGCCTGCGCCGCCGGGGCGAAACGGCCCGGGAGCCCGTCTTCGTCCTCTCCGGCGGACCTGGGACGCCCAACGTCTACAGCGCGGAGCGGATGGCCGAGTGGGGCCTGCGGCACCCGCCCTTCCACTGGTTGCTGGAGCGTCACGACCTGGTGGCCGTGGGCTACCGGGGCGCCGAGGGCCGACCGGTCCTCGACTGCCCCGCCGTGGGCCGCTTCATGCTGAGCGAGACGCGTCCGTTGTCCCGCGACAGCCTGCGCCGCCTGGCCGGACTGTGGCGGGACTGCCGGAACAGCCTCGACGGGCGCGGCCTGGACCCAGGGGACTTCACCATCGTCGAGGTCGTCGACGACCTGGAGGCCGCCCGGCGAGCCCTGGGATACGGGCGGATCAACCTGCTGGCGGCCAGCTACGGCACCCGCCCGGCCTGGCTCCACGCCCGGCGCTATCCCGAGTCCATCGCCCGGATGGTCCTCTACGGCGTCAACCCGCCGGGGCACTTCGTCTGGACCGCCGACGAGGTCGAGGCGGTCCTGGAGCGCTACGAGGTTCGCTGGAACAGCGCCGGACGACAACCGGCGGGATTGCGTCGTTTGATCAGGGGCGTCCTGGACGGACTGCCCGATAGTTGGCGCGGCCTGCCCCTGGACCCCGACCGCATCCGCCTGGCGACCTTCCACGCCCTGTTCCGGGTGCGCCGCGCCGTGGCCGTCTTCGACGCCTTCGCCGCGGCCGCCCGGGGCGATTACGCCGGGCTGGCCTTCCTCACCCGGGCCTGGGGACGCCGCCGGGTGGCCTGGGCGGAGCTGGCCGCCAAGGGCCAGAGCGCCGACCACCTTCCCGGCCGCGACTACCTTTCCGAGCTCGATCCGCCGACGGCGACCCTCGGCTCGCCCCTGGCCCTGCTCTACTGGGCGCCGGTCCAGCTCGGCGGTCCCGTCGTCGAGTTGATCGACGAGCGCTGGCGCCGTCACGGCCCCGTCGACGCGCCCACGCTCTGCCTCTCCGGCGAGCTCGACGTCGCCACGCCACCCCACTGGGTCGACGAGCTGCTGCCCCACCTGGCCGCGGGTTCGCACCTCGTCGTGGAGGGAGCGGCGCACTGCGAAGATCTGGAACGCCTGCAGCCCGCCGCCTTCGCCCGCGTCGTCTCCGCCTTCCTCGACGAGGGCCGCGTGGTCGCCGACGCCTTCCCTCCGCTGCCCATCGACTTCACCCCGGAGGTCAAGCTCGGTGCGCTCCTCGACCGTCCCTGACGGCCCCCTGATCCGCCCCTTCCAAGACGCCGACGCCGCCGCCGTCGCGGCCATCCTCAAGGCCAACGACCAGTACGCCTTCCCCGCCGTCGAGGGACCGGCGGCCATGGCCCGCGTCGCCGCCTGCCCCGCCGCCGTGGACCGCGTCGCCGTCTTCGACGGCCGCGTCGCCGGCTACGTCAAGGCGGTCTACGACGGCTCCCGGGCGCTGCTGCACCTGCTCAGCGTCCACCCCGATTACCAGGGCCGGGGACTCGGCCGCGCCCTGGTCGAGGAGGTCGAGGGTGAGCTGCGCCGTCGGGGCGCTCCGTCGCTGTCGGTTCTGGTGACCCAGGGCAGCGTGGGCTGGTGGGAGCGACGGGGGTTCTCACCCACCCCGGCCTTCCTGCTGCTCAAGGTCTTCGAGGACCAAGACGGAGGAACCCGCAAGGAAAGCTAACCGACCGCCGCCCCGCCAACCCGCGCCGCTATTGCGGCACCGGGGTCAAAATGCTAAACTCGCTTAAGTCACATGTTTCAAAAAGCTGATGAATGCTCGCAATAAACACCAAGGCATCACAGGACCAACCAAGGACCAACCAAGAAAAGGCTGATACGAGACCAGGGCAAGCAACGTTACAGGTTGACACCTTCAAACACCTCACCCTGCGGATCCAAACCGGCGCCTGTTGTCATATAGTTATATGATAGTATGGCGCTAAAGCCTCAACTATTACGGTCTGAATGCGGTCGGAGTGCAGCCGGGGCCGGGAAGATAGCGCAGTCGATCCGGCCGCACCGAATCAGCCAAGTGCTGAACCGGGATAGGTGAAGTCCTTCCAATCCGCCACAAACAGCATTTGCGGTGTGTCTGAACTGCTACCTGCGAACTGCCTATTAATAAACGATTGGGATCGAACACCCTATCCAGACCGAATTGTGATTATAACCTGCTGATAGTTTTAATGATGATTCTATTAGACGTGTCACAAAACGGGCATTTTAAATTTGCAATTAAGAAGAGTGTCTTCGTTGGCAAACCCAGATATCAGTGCACTGGTATATGCTCGGACAGCAGATCGCCTCTAACTCCTAAATGCCATAATAAAAGGTAATAAGGGTATGCTAAAGATGTTTGAACAAAAGCGTAGCATATCTGAATAGAGAATTACGGCCCGGCAAGCCGCTCCCAATCAGCCTGATCTGGTCCGATCACGTTCCGTGCTTCCAAAAGCTTATCCGATAGAATCGGACAGGCTTAGGCCGGCGCGTGGGCCGCGAGGTCGACGGTCGGCAACTCTGGATTCGGCAGTGCAGGCGCATAACCGCAAATCGTGC
>WJMB01000302.1 GCA_014728185.1 Candidatus Coatesiibacteriota bacterium | reverse complement strand
GGTCGGCTGCCCCCGGCTCTACCCGGTCGAGCCCAACGAAGGCAGAAAAGCCGGCAGCTTTTCCACCTCCACGGATTGACGGTCTCCAAAGGCGGTGCTATATTAAGCGTGTGGACTCAATCCGGTTAGAAAAGACATCCATTACCGCCGCTCGTCCCTCCACATAAAGAACCGGACGCAGCATGGTGGGGGTTTTTACGGCGCAACTAGCTTCTAGCTTCCTGCTCTAAAGGTTTCACAGCTTGCGCGAGTGTACCGGCAGCACCTTCCCCTTACGATAGCGTCTCCATTATGTAAACGGATGGTAACACAATACAGCACCGCTTCTTGTTGTTCTCGTCGGTGATACACTCCGAGAGCAATCAATACTTGACTCACCAGCTCTTTCACGTTGTCCACGTTTGACCCGCAACAGCAAAGCCCGGGAGGATGAATGCGTAAAGCGCTGATTATTTTGGTTACTTTCGGCCTGACCCTGGCCGGGGCTTATGAGATGTTATTGATAGACGACAACCCCAGCGGTTTCGGCTACGAGAACATGGATTACCTGGAGACGGACCTGGACAACTGGGGCTACAGCTACACCCACGTCCACAACAACTCGAGCACGCTCTACACCTCCGATGAGTCGACCTTGAACAACTACGATATCATCGTCTGGTACAACGCCGACCGCCTGATAGACGCCGATGAGCGCACCACTCTGAACGATTGGGTTTCCGACGGCAACTATCTGGTCATCACCGGTCGCGACAGCCTGAACATGGATCCGGAGATGGCCGCCCTGATACACTCCTCGACCAACGGCGAGTTCCTCTCGGGCAACGCCTTCACCAATACCCAGTCCCACTGGATTACCGATTACAACTACGGCTATTTCGTCGGCGACAACATCAACCTGCTCGACACCTGTCTGGATCACGACAACTGCAACGCCGACGGCAGTCCGGACACCCTCGCGGTTGCCAGGCTGCTGCTTGATCACCTCCTCGGACCGACCAAGATCCTGGTCACAGAAAATGTCGGCGCCTACAACGGCGTCATCGTCTACTGGAACGGCAACAACAACGCCCGTGAGTGGTGGGACGAATACTACTCTCCCAAGACCTGGAACATGTTCCACAACTGCCTGGCCTATATGATCGACCAGACAGCCCCCGTCAATCATATCAGTTGGGGCGAGCTGAAAACCAAGCTATAGCCGCGACGGACGTTTAACGATCACGGAAAACCAGACCTTCCCGGGGGTCTGGTTTTTATCATCGGAATCAAACAACTATCTGGACTGCACATCAACTGTTACAGGCTGCTGTCCGATTCGTATTGCATCTGCGACTCATAGCGAGATAGCCCGGAGGCTTACATGATGCCCCCGGAAGAGGATTCACTCGAACAATTGGACCCCCGGTGAGAAGGAGCCGTCGAAGCGGCCCAGCCGGAAGCCGTCGCCGTCGCTCTCGATGATTGCCGCGCCCAGCAAGCCCACGTCGTAGACCCAGCAGCCGTGGTCGGCCAGCCGCCAGCGCGTGCGCTGGTCGAAGACGCCTCCCGAGGGGAAGACCACGGCGTGACCCGGGCGCAGGACGTCGAGGAGCTCTTCGCCGCAGGTGCCCGTCGCGCCGTGGTGGGGCAGCTTGAGCAGATCGACGGCGCCGTGATCCCAGTCTTTAAGCAGCAGGGCCTCGCCGGCGGTCTCGAGGTCGCCGGTGAAGAGCATCTCGAAGCTTCCATAAACGACCAAGAGGGCCAACGAGGCGTTGTTGGTGCTCAACTCGGAGCGCGGCTCGTCGGCCGGGGTGACGATGCGCAGCTCCAGCCGGGGATCGGCGGTGGGCAGCAAATTGCCTTGGGACGGGTGGAGCACCGCGGCGCCGCTGTACGCCTCGGCGGCCAGATACTCCGCCCAGGCCGCGGTGTCGGCCGCGCGGGCCGGGCGGTAGACGCGCTCCACCGAGCAGTCCGCGTAGACTGACGGCAGCCCGGCGTAGTGATCCTCGTCGGGGTGGCTGAGCACCACGGCGTCCAGGCGGCGGACACCCCGGCGGCGCAGGTACTCGGCGGCGACGTCGGCCCAGTCCGCACCGCCGTCGATGAGCACCCGATCCCCGGCGGGGCTCTCGATCAGTGCGCAATCTCCGCGATCGACGTCGAAGCAGGTTATCCGCAGCCCCTCGGGGCGGTCCTCCAGGGACAGGTGAACGACCCAGAGCAGGACCAGCAGTGCCGGCGGCGCCCAGACCCAGCGACGAAGGCGCCGTCCGCCCCGGTGGTGGATCATCAGGGTGGCGGCGAAAACCAGCAGTGAGACGACGACCAGCCACCAGGCGGGTTGGCGCAGGTCGATGGTCAACGGCGCCCCGGTCAGGGCGCGTCCGACCAGCCAGTCCAGCAGGCGCAGCAGCAGGCCCAGGGGCTCGCCCAGCAGCGGCGCGGCGGCGCTCCACAACGCGGCCAGCAGCAGGTACGGCAGGCCGACCAGCAGGATCATCCCCAGCAGCGGCACAACCAGCAGGTTGAGCAACAGCCCCAACAGGGGTACCCGGGCGAAGTGCAGCGCCAGCAGCGGGAAGAGGGCCAACTGGGCTCCCAGGGCGGCGGCCAGGGGCTCGGCGAGCAATCGCGGCACCCGCAGGCGGCCCAGCCGGGCGGCCAACTCCGGGGTCAGCGCGGCGATTCCCGCCGCGGCAACGAAGGAGAGCTGGAAGCTGATGTCGCCTATCCGCAACGGGTTGATGACCAACAGAATCAGTCCGGCGGCGGCCACCGAGGTTCCCAGATGGGCCGGTCGACCGAGCAAGCGGCCGCCGAGATAGATGCCGGCCATCAGGCAGGCCCGCAGCGCCGGGGGGCGGGCGCCGGTGAGCAGGGTGAAGGCGACGACGGCCGCCAGGGACAGCAGGTAGCGGCCGTTGCGTCGAAGCGGCAGGACCCCGCCCAGGGCGAAGAAGAGGTAGCCCACCAGGCCTACGTGGAGTCCGCTGACGGCGAAGATGTGGAAGACGCCGGAGCGGCGGTAGAGCTCCAGGTCCTCCTCGGGCAGCCCGCCGCGATCGCCCAGCAGCAGCGCCCGGGCCAGGGGGCGGACCTCGGGATTCAACGGCTCCAGTGCGTCGGCGGTCAGGGTCTCGCGCAGGCGCAGCAGGGCGTGGTCGAGGCCGGACCGTTCACCGACCACCTTCACGGCGTCGACGTCGCGGGCCCACCCGGCGATGCCCCGGGCGCTCATGTAAGCGCCGTAGTCGGGAGTCAAGGGGTTGGCGGGCGAATCCACGCCGTCGAGGCGGAAGCGACCACGGATCAGCTCGCCGGGCCTGACCCAGGGCGAGTCGGCCTCGTAGAGCCCCAGGCTGAGCCGGGCGCCCTCGAGTCCGGCCAACTCGTCGGGGGCGCTGACGACCTCGACGATGCAGCGCTGGCGCACCTCGTCGCGATCCACCGGGCCGTCGACCAACAGGGTCAGCTCGAGGGGCGCGGTCTGGGCCTCGAGGCGGGCGCGGCGGGTTTCCAGGCGCTCGCTGGCCGCACCGTGAAGCCCCATCCCGGCGGCCAGGGCCGCCACAAGGGCCAACACGAGGGCTCCCCGGCGACTGGAGCGCCCCCAGAGGACCAGGCCGACCAGGGCGGCCGCCAGCGCGCCCAGGGCGACGACACCGGGCGGCTCCAGCCAAACGGCCAGCCCGGTCCCGACGACGAAAACCGCCGCCAGACCCACCAGGGGCGAGTCGGGCGGCGGCTTCTCGGCTCGGCGTATGGCGGGGCGGCTGCGCGGACCATCGATATCCAAACCGAAGCGCCCCGTCTCCACCGTTTACTTGCCTTTCCCGCGCTTGGCCCTGCTCCGCTTGCTTCTATCCTTGGAGGCCTTGGCGATGCGCTCCTCGACGGCGGCCCACTCCGCTTTGGGATCGAGCAGGCCGTCGGTGCGGCGGGCGTGGAGCCAGCGCCAGACGAGGATGGCCAAACCGGCCAGCACGATGACCAGGCTGATCACCTGATTCTTGGAGAGCAAGCCGTCCAGGGCGTGCATGTCGTCCTCGCGGTAGCGGTACTCCTCGATGAACAGCCGCCAGGCCCCGAAGAGGGTCACCATCAGACCGAAGATCATCCCGTGGAAACGCTTCCATTTGCGCTCGACGAGCAGGAGGATAGCGAAGAGGGCGAAACCGAAGGCCGACTCGAAGAGCTGCGTCGGCAGCACCGGGGTGCCGGGCAGGATGCCGGTGCGGATGGAGTAGGCCGGGGCGTTGTTGGGGAAGACCATTCCCAGCCAGGAATCCGTCGGCCGGCCGAAGCAGCAGCCGTTGAGGAAGCAGCCGATGCGGGTCAGCCCCATCCCCAGGGGCACCGCCGGGGCGACGATGTCGGTGATCTCCCAGAGCGGCAGCTTCTTGATGCGCAGAAAGATCAGGGTGCCGACCAGGGCGAAGGTGAAACCGCCGAAGAGCATCAGCCCGCCGTCCCAGATGCGCAGCAATTGCAGGAAGGGCTCGCCGGTGATCGCGTAGGCCTCGTAGTGGAAGACGAAATGGAACAACCGGGCGCCCACGATGGCGGCGATCAGAATCACCAGGGAGAGGTCGTAGATGTGGCGGGGATCGATGCCCCGGTTGCGGGCCCGGCGCGCCGAGAGCAGCATCCCGGCGATAAAGGACGCCGCCAGCATCAGGCCGTAGGCGCGCAGGGTCAACGGACCGCACTGCAGCAGGGTGGGGTACATGAAACGTCCTTGGCGGATCGTGGCGGATCGTTGGAGACGCGGCAGAGCCGGAAGGGTGATAGTCGAAGACTCCATCTCGCCGATGGAGATCGATCTATTGTAACACGGCGCGGGGGGAGTTGCCCGCTTTACGCCGCCGACGGGACCAGGTATCATCAAGCCACCGGAACCCTTCGGCGCTTCGGCCTGATTGCTTCGAAACGGCAAGCCTGGTTGGCCGGTCTCGGTGCTGCTGCGAATGATCGACACCGATTGCTTGTTCCGCTGACGGCGTCCGCCGGACTGCGCGCCCGGGTGATCCAAGGGCTAAACCATGCCGCAGCCTGCTTTTCCCTTAGGTCTTCACCCGTTAATACAAATGGATCAACCGGCGGGATCGTTATCCTTTTCGGCCATTCACGGACCGGGTTTTGATTGAGATCTGCTGATAATACCCGTGTGGTATGAGAAGCATCTGTCACTAGTAAGCGGTTAAGTAGCGGCATTACAAGGGGCGTGCTCGGTGGATAATCTACTATGCTGGCAGCTTGCTTTCAATAACAAGCATAATGGATACGCGGTGTGATTATTGGGTCCAAACGCGACACGCCAAAAAGGTTCCTACCTGCTTGATGAGCCTCTCCTTCTCCGCCCTGTTTGTTTCGATCACGCTCCATGACGCCTCAATCAAGTGCCCCACAACGACTGCCGGGATGTGACGGGGAGATTGCTGCGAGGCATTAGTGCAAAAGATGTTAGAAGGATACCCCGGTTCAACTGCGAGTGATGATCCCGCAAACAATGACGAAACCTCACGACGGTTTTGCGTTCGTGTGTCAGGGTCAATCAACAGACCTTTGATTCCGCACGGCCGCCGAGGATCCAATGGAACTCCACCACCTGCTGCTCACCCGGGACTTCCCTCCGGCCCATCCCGGCGGGATGAGCAACTACTACGCCGGACTGGTCGGCGCCCTGCCGCCGGAACGGACGGTGGTCCTGACGCCGCGCTGCGACGGCGCGGAGGTTGTCGACACCGTATTCGCCCGCCGCATCGAGCGCCTGCCCGTCTGGCGCGGTTTCTTGAGCCAACAACGCTGGCGCGCGACGCTGCGTCGGGAGCTGAGGAAGGCCGGACCGGCGCGGACAATCATCCACTGCGGCAACGCCAGCCCCTTCCGCGAGCTCTGCCACCGCGCCGCCAAGAGCGACGGAGCCCGCCTGGTGATCTACTTCCACGGCAACGACCTGCACGCGCTGGCCGGGATGCTGGCCGATGATCCGTCCAAGGCCGAGCGATGGCGATCAATCCGGCGCGACGCCCTCGCCGTGACCTGCAACAGCCGGGCCACGGCACGGGCGGCCGAGCGGGAGCTGGGGGTCGCCGAGGAACGCCTCCTGGTACTGCACCCCGGTGTAGACGAGCGTTTTCTGGGACTCGAAATCCCGTCCTCGGACTTCGACGGCCACAGGCCGCTGCGCCTGCTCAGCGTGGGTCGGCTGGTCAGGCGCAAGGGCGTCGACCGCACCCTGGAGGCCCTGGCGCTGCTGCGTGACCGGGGGCGCAGGTTCGTCTACACCGTGGTCGGCGACGGCGACGCCGCGCCCTACCGCCGCCTGGCCGCCGAGTTGGGCATCGCCGACAGCGTCCGCTTCACCGGGCGGCTGGACGAAGAGGCCCTGGACCGCGAGTTCCGCGACTGCGACCTCTTCGTGATGGTCTCCCGGCGGCGCCCCGGCGACGTCGAGGGCTTCGGCATCGTCTACCTGGAGGCCGGCGCCTACGGCCGGGCCGTCGTAGCCGGGCGCTCAGGCGGCGTCTCCGAGGCCGTCCTCGACGGCGAGACCGGTCTCCTCGTCGACGACCCCGACTCGGCGGAAGGGATCGCCCGGGTCCTCGATAGCATCTACGCCGACCCCGGCCTGGCGGTCGAGCTGGGCCGGAAGGCCCGTGAGCGGGTCAACCGTGAGTTCGGCTGGCGGAAGCTGGTCGATGACTACCTGGGCAAGCTCGGGGAGCGTCTATCCGCTTAGTTAGCGGTGTCGGGCTGGTTCAGCGTGGTGGCTCTCTACCGTGAGAGCGGCGATTGCCTTCTCTCGGCGGGCACGGTAACCGCGCCCGTCCGGGCGGTGAGCATCGATCATCTGTCTCGCGCCTGATCCTTGTGTCAGCCTTAAATAATGGTTTTCGCCGCTCCTGGCTACACACCCCGTGCCCTCGACGGCGACCAGCCGGTGAGGCCGCCTTCACCCCGCCGACGATGATCGAAAACCCGCCGGAACAGACCCCGCAGAACGCAGTCGAGGTTCTGGGCTTCACCGCAACGGTGCCCGTGGAGATCGTCCTGGCCGCCGGCCTGCGTCCCCTAGACCTGAACAACGCCCTGATCGGCGGCCCCGATCCAGCCGGAGCGGTACGCGCCGCCGAAGAGGCCGGCTTTCCCCGCAACAGTTGCGCCTGGATCAAGGGTATCTACAGCACTATCAAGCGCATGGGCATTCGCAGGGTCGTCGGTGTCACTCAGGGCGACTGCTCCAATACCGAGGCGTTGCTGGAGATTCTGGCCGACGACGGTGTCACCGCCGTGCCCTTCGCCTACCCGGCAGATCGAGACCCCGCGAAGCTGCGCGACGCCCTGGCCGCCTTCGCCGTAGAGCTGGGCACCGATCTCGGCGCCGCCGAGGTGCGGCGCCGGGAGCTCCTCGATCTGCGTCGGGACCTGGTGAGACTCGACGAGTTGGTCGTGGCGGGGAAGCGACGCGGCGCCGACTACTTCTCCCTCGCCCTGTCCGCCAGCGACTTCGGCGGCGACCCGAAGGCTTACCGCCGCCGCCTGGCAGACACGCTCGATCACGGCGCGCAGCCACGAGACGACGCTCTGCGCCTGGCCTATCTGGGCGTTCCGCCGGCCTTCACCGATCTGCTCGACCGCCTGGCCGATTTCGGCACCGAGATAGTTTTCGCCGAGATACCCCGTCAGTTCGCCATGCCCGGTGAACCGGCCGACCTGATCGAGCAATACCTGGCCTACACCTACCCCTATGGTATGGCCTTCCGCCTGAGCGATACCCGACCCGAACTGCGTCGGCGGCGGATCGACGGCGTAATCCACTACGTGCAGAGCTTCTGTTTCCGTCACATCGAAGAT
>WJMB01000039.1 GCA_014728185.1 Candidatus Coatesiibacteriota bacterium | reverse complement strand
CGGCGTCCCCGAGGCCGGAGACCCCCTGATCGTCGTCAAGGATGAGAAGCGGGCCCGCAGCATCGGTCAACTGCGCCAGAACGCCGCCCGCGAGGAGAAGCTCAAGGCCCAGCAGCGCAAGACCCTGGCCGACTTCCTGGCCCCGGGCGGCGGCGAAGAGAAGAAGAAGCTCAAGCTCGTCGTCAAGGCCGACGTCGCCGGCACCGTCGAGGCCGTGATGGACTCTCTGGGGCGTTTCGAGAGCGACGAGGTCGAGATCGAGATCATCCACTCCGGCGTCGGCGCCATCACCGAGAACGACGTCCAGTTGGCCGCCGCCTCCGACGCCGTCGTAGTGGGCTTCAGCGTCCGACCCGACTCCAAGGCCCAGAAGGCCGCCCAGGAGCAGGGCGTCGAGCTGAAGAGCTTCCGCATCATCTACGAGCTCATCGACGAGGTCCGCGACCTGCTCTCCGGGATGCTCAGCCCCGAGGTCCGCGAGGAGGATCAGGGCAAGGCCGAGGTGCGCCAGACCTTCCGCGTTCCCAAGGCCGGGGTCATCGCTGGCTGCTACGTCACCCAGGGTCGCATCAACCGCCGCGACTTCGCCCGCCTGGTGCGCGACGGCCGCGTGGTCTGGGAGGGCAAGCTGTCGAGCCTGCGACGCTTCAAGGACGACGTCCGCGAGGTCGCCGAGGGCTACGAATGCGGCATCGGCCTGACCAAGTTCGACGATATCCACATTGGCGATATCATCGAGGTCTACACCCTGGTCGAGGAGGCCCGCGAACTGCAGGTATAGGCGGCTCCTATCACCATCTCCACACTTTATCAAAACGAGGGACCGCCTGCCGGTCCCTCGTTTCTTAGCCGCCACCACCCCGCCATCCCAAGCGGTACCAGACCGACGATTGTCCGTAGAAAGTCAATCGTGTATACTATTCTAAGGTGGAATCATTGCAGACTTGGCAAACAACAGTTGTGCTCCGTAATCTCGCTTTGAGGTGTATCAAGGGAAGGCGACTAGCTAAGGATGTACCCGTCGGCGATGTCATCTGGTTATCCAGCCCACCAAACCATGCCGGGCGTTCACCAGGCGCAATCATGTGGGTTGTTCCAGACTCTGACAGCATCCGATCAGGCCGGTTGAGGCTGGACACCAAATGCCGGGAACAACGGGGAGGCGCTCTTGCCCCTGCGGCGCAGCGACAGCTATCATCCCATCGTCTTCACCGATCTGGCCGGCTCCAAGCAGGCGATGCTTCACCTGCCCGAGCACTGGGTGCGCCGGGTTCTGCGCGAGCACAGCGCCCTGGCCCTGCGCCTGGCCGCGGGCTCCCGCGAAGAAGATCACCTGGCCTTCCCGCCCACCAACATGGGCGACGGCAACCTGTTCATCTTCCACGAACTCGACGAGGCCCTGCTCTTCTCCCTGCGGATGGCCCGGGCCTGGGAGCGTCGCTGGCGCGCGGAGCTGGCGCCGCGGCTGCGCACCTCCCGTCGTCTGCCCCCCGGCGGCGGCGGGCTGCGACTGCGCATCGGCGTCCACTTCGGCCCGGTACTGGACGAACAGCTCGAGCGCTTCCGGAGGGGAATCACCTTCAGCCGGGCGATCAACGGCGCCTTCGTCCTGCAACACCAGGCACCCGTCGGCAGCGTGGCGGTCAGCGAGACCGCCGCCTCCCTGGTCGAGGGCCACCTGTTCCGTTTCCGCTACCTGGGGCGTTTCGACACCCTCGCCCGCTCCGGCGGCGCCCCCCAGGAAGAACGCCTCTCCTACTATGAGCTCCTCGATCTCTCCGCGCAACCGTCCGAAGAGATCGATCCCGCCGAGCTGCTGGGCTTCGAGCGCGACGGCCTGGCCCGTGAATGGTACTTCCGCGGCATGCTGGCCGGTGACGAACGGGAGCGGGCCGACGAGGCCGTCACCTGTTTGCGGCGCTGCCTTCGCTACCGTCCCGGTCTCTCCCCGGCCTGGGAGCAGTTGAGCCGCCAACTGGGCAATCTGGGGCTCTTCGACGAGGGCGTCGAGGCCGCCCGCCGCGCCATCGAGGCGGCCCGGGACAGCGCCCCGGCTTGCTATACGATGAGCGGCCTGCTGGAGCGCTGCGGCCGACTCGAAGAGGCCCGCGAATACTGCGTCCGGGCCCTGGAGCTGGACCCGGAGTTCGCCATGGCCCACTACAACCGCGGGGTCATCGAGGTCGGGCTGGGTGATCCCGCCGCCGCCGTGGCGGCCTTCCGGCGCGCCCTGGAACTCAACGGCCGCCTGCCGATGGCCCGATACAACCTGGCCTGCCTGGCGGCGAGCCGAGGTGAGAGCGAAACCGCCCTGGACGAACTCGAAAGAGCCCTGGAACTGGACCCGTCGCTGCGAGCCGCCGCCGCAGGTGACAACGATCTCGCCCCTCTGCGAGATGAACCACGCTACGGAATGCTCCTCGGCGAATAGTGAGCAGCCAGGGAGTATACTGGTTTGTGGATGGAAAAAGCGGGGAGCCGGGCTCCCCGCTTGGCAATTCTGATCGAGCTATCCCGACGAAGCCCTAGAAATAGTAGGTCATCCCGCCCAGGGCGCCGAAGGAGAAGCTGGTGTTGTCGCCGACGAAGAGCACGGGTCGGATCTCCAGGTCGAGGTAGAAGCTGGCGCCCAGCGGAATCGCCACGCCGCCGACCATGGGGATGCAGAACGCGCCGTAGTTGTCGGCGAAGGCGAAGCCGATACCGGCGCCGACGTAGGGTACGACGCCGGAAAGGCGAAAGTTGTACTTGACAGTGCCGGTTATCATCCCGGCGCCGCCGAAGAAGTCGAAGGCGGGTTCGATCTCGAGGGCGCGGGTCAGGTAGAGCGAGGCGTGGAAATTGAGGTCGAAGCTGGAGCTCAGCACGCCGAGCTTGAGCCCGGCGCCGAAGCTGCCGGCGAACGCGGGCGCGGCGATCAAGACGATCAAACAGACCAATACGAGTTTGCGCACGTTTCCCCCTTGGGTTGAATACCGGTTGGTTTCCGGTGGATATGTCAAATCGCAATGAAGATTATATCCCCGATTGGTAATAAATGCAAGGCCGTGCCACGGGAGGGATGATCTGCCGTAAAATCAATGATGACATGATCATAGACTGCCTCAGAGTGATTGCTTGATATGATCCTCATTCATCTTAAATGATTTTATTTATGTGATATAATCATTGCATAATTGTCCGTCATCAATCGATCAGGTGACCCTAAAACAAGCAATCACCATCAAAACTGAACCAACGTCGATAACTCATGGAGCGGCTTGCAGGATGGGAGTGCTGACATTTTTACCTGAAAGGCATCAGTTCGACAAACCAACCGGTTAACATAACTGCTAAAGCCGCCAATAGAAATCACTTGGCATCCTTGTACCTGGGATGTACCTGGGAAGCCCGGGATGCGTCCCGGACCTACCAGGTAGAATGAGGCTAAATGCGTTCAAATAGCTGCTTTAGCTAATATGATAACTCTTTGGCTTGTCGATCTAAAGCCTATCACGGGGTATTGACGGCACCTCCGTTCTAAATGCCGCTCTTATAAGGTAACTACGTCGGTTCGGTATCTGGTGATAATCCCCTTGTCGATTTATCTGTCTGATGCCGGCGCTGTAATGCTCATTCGAAGAGCCAGCCAGTCTTCCTCAAGGTCTCTGAGACCTTTATGCAATTAGCAACCCCGGGGTGATTTATCAGCAAATTCGCAAATGAATTACTGACCACCCCTCCCTGATATGTTACAATGCTACGTCATAGAGGCTTTGTGGTTTAACTTATCATCTTGCCACCAACAAAACCTGAGGAGGTCACGTTGAAGAGAATAAGGCTTTATCTGCTCATGCTGCTGGCCGTCGGCCTGCTGGTCGCGGGCTGCACCGATCCAGTGGCCAACACGCCGCTGCAGGATCAGGACCCGCCGCAGCCGCCCGCCCGGGTCAAGGTCTTCCCGCCGTACAACGCGGCTGAACCCGACGCCGTGCCGGGTACGTCGCTGGTCTACCGCGAGTGGGCCAACGATCCCTACGGCTTCGGCGACGGTCTGCGTCGTCCCAAGGCCCTGGAGTTCCCCTACGTGGTTATGTACGAGCCCGGTGGTGAGCAGGAGTACACCGGCTTCAACATCTACCGCTCCGAGGCCGGCAGCTCCAGCAACTTCACGCTGCTCGGCGAGAAGCAGTATCCCGAAACGATGCGCACCAAACCCGAGTGGAGCACCGGTGACCCCGTCCCCGAAGACCCACCGACCCGCGAGGGCGACGAGCTGGACTTCCCGGCCTACCTGGCCGACCAGGACGGTTTCAAGGGCTACCAGGATCCGCTTGACCAGAACTGGGATCCGCGCAACGGCAGTGGTTACTTCCCCCTGCATTATTACGCTTCCAACCTCTACGCCTACGGTTTCGTAGATTCCACCTTCGACGTGACGACTATGGACTACGAGAACTACTACTGGGCCGTGGTCTTCATCGACGCGGCGGGCAACATGTCCGAACCCGTCATCATCCAGGCGCAATAACCGGCCGCAACCAGCGACACAAGGAGGATTGAATGAAGAAGTTTCTCGTGATAGTGGCGTTGCTGGTGGTGCTCGTCGGCTCCGCTGCGGCGGAGGGACTGCACCCCTACGGCATGGCCGGTATGTTCAAGACCTGGCGCGCCAATACCATCCAGCAGTGGGGCCTGGGACTGGGCCTGCACTTCGACGTATGGGCCTACCGGCGTGAGCTGGCCGGCTCCGGCTACGAGTACGCCGATGTTTCCGAGGGCGACCCCATCGACGAAATCTGGAGTCGCAACCCCTTCCAGTTGACCCTGTGCTTCCTGGACGCCTGGGAGCTCTCCGTGGCCCCCAGCTTCGGCGCCCACAAGGTCTTCGACACAGAAATCGAGGTCCTCGACCTCGCCGAGCTGTTCATCGGCAACAAGGTCAACTTCATCTACGAAGAGGACAACGGCCTGTTGCCGGCCATGGCGATCCTGATCAACCTCGAATTGGGCGATCAGGGCATCAATACCCACTACGAGTTCGAGCCCAAGGGCCTGGAGAACGATATCACCCTGGACTTCCTCTACGCCCTGAGCAAGCACGTCGGCCGCGATGACATCTTCAGCTACGCCCTCAACCTGGGCTACCGGCTGACCCTGGCCGAGATGGAGGCTTACGAATACACCTTCGACGAGGCCACCGGCGAACAAGAGGAGACCGTGGTCCAAACCGTGGCCGCGCCCGATTATTTCCTCTACGGGCTAGGCTTCGAGGTCAAACCCAGCGACCACTTCTCCTTCATCACCGAGTTCAACGGCAAGCTCTCCTTCGGTGACGACGTGACCCGTTACGACAACACCGAGGAGTTCTCCGACACCTGGCTCCAGATCACCCCGGGTATCCGCCTCTCTGGTGACGACTTCCTCTACTGGGACTTCGCCGTTCCGGTGGGTGTGGGACCCGACAATCCCTGGATCGAGGTCATCACGGGCTTCAGCGCCGACATCGACCTGGTGCCCCGCGACTCCGACGGCGACGGCATCCCCGACGAGAAGGACCTCTGTCCCAAGCAGCCCGAGGACTACGACGGCTTCGAAGACGCCGACGGCTGCCCTGACACCGACAACGACGGCGACGGCATCCCCGACGTCGAGGATGAATGCCCCGACGAGCCCGAAGACAAGGACGGTTTCGAGGACTCCGACGGCTGCCCCGACCCGGACAACGACGGCGACGGCATCCCCGACGAGGACGACGACTGCCCGAACCAGGCCGAGACCCCCAACGGATATCAGGACGAGGACGGCTGCCCCGACGAGAAACCCGTCGAGCCCGTCTACGAAGGTCCCAAGACCATCCGTCTGGAGGGCATCAACTTCGAGCCCAACACCGCCGTTATGCGCTCGGGCTACCGCACCGCCCTGGATCAGGCCGCTGAGATCCTCAAGGAGTACCCGACCCTGACCGTTACCATCTCCGGTCACACCACCGACCGCGGTGACCGCGGATTCCTGATGGAACTCTCACAGGACCGCGCCCAGGCCGTCGTCGACGCCCTGGTCAGCGACTACGGCATCGACCGCAGCCGCCTCACCGCCGTGGGTCACGGCCCGGACAAGCCGGTGGCCAGCAACTCCACCGCCGACGGCCGCGCCCAGAACCGCCGCATCGAGTTCGAGGTCAACGATTAATCGACGATACTAGACCGCGAACTGCGATAAAGCGTGTAACAAGCAGACCGGGGCCGTGCGGCCCCGGTCTGTGCAGGGATGAACAAATGCGAGGGCTCCTCAGATGCGCGGTCGGTGTCCCAGGAGACGGCTTGGTCAACGATAAAACCTGGCCGGCGAGACAGTGATATCCCTACGCCAGAGCACTACATCCGCCGGAGGTTGAGAGCCCGCTAACAAACTGAACCCGTAGAGACATTTTCACGGGGGATTATCACCTGAAACTGAACCGGCGTTGAAATGACAAAGAGAGGCATTTAGAACAGGGGTGCTGACAACCACCACCCGAAGGCCTTCAGTTAGACGAACCAAAGAGTAATCAAAACCGGTAGAGCCGCTAGTTAACAGCGTTCAGCCACGTACAACCTGGGAAGCAAGGATGTCAGTCAGGAGTCACGACTTCCCGACTCTCAGCTTCCCCTTGGAGCATCTCTGGTTTACTGCCACCAGGCAACGCACAGACAGTGACAGCTTACACAGCAATAAAACAGGGCATCGTGGAACGTGTTCGGACCAAACCGGGTTGATTGGGAGCGGCTTGCCGGGCCGTTATTATCTTCCCTGAAATGCACGTTGTTGGCCAAGCATTCTTTTAGCATAGCCTTATCACCTGTTGTTACGACATTACGGCATTTCGGAGTCAGCGGCGATCTGCTGTCAGGGCATATACACGTGTGCTGATTTCTGGGTTCGCTAAGGATCAGGCCCGTATTAGCCGCCACATTTCAACTGTCCGTCTCGTGATAGGCACCTGATGATCATCACCTCTATTATCAACAGGATAGAATCACGATCAGGTCCGATCGGGAATGCGATCCCTAACCATATATGCCTGTTCAGGCAAGTGTGATATCCTCTCTTCTTTTGGGATACCCCGGCTGTTTTGTGCGCCTAGTGGTTTTGGAGGCTGTTTCATACAAGGCCTGGGAAGAGGCGATCCGGCGACTCAGACCGTTCAACCGGCCGGCTGGTCAGGCCGCCGGTGTTGAGTTATCATTGAGCCATCGTCGATCAACGGCTGGAGGATAGCGATGCGTTTCTTCATCTCCGTGGACCTCGAGGGCACGGCGGGGCTGGTCAACTGGCCCCAGTTCAGCGGCCCGCGGAGCCTGGACCTGGACTTCGCCCGTCGCCAGGCCGGCGCCGAGGTCACCGCGGTGGTCGAGGGACTGCGTCGGGGTTGCGAAGATGTGGCCGAGTCCCTCGAGGGGGTCGTCGTCGCCGACTCCCACGCCGAGAGCATCTATCTGCGGCCCGAGGATCTGCCCCGCGAGGTCGAGCTGATCCGGGGCTATCCGCGCCCCGACTACATGATGTCCGGCGTGGCGCGGGATCAGACCTTCGCCTGCTTCATCGGCTACCACAGCCGGGTGGGCGAAGCCGCCGCGCCGATGGACCACTCCTACTCCGGCGGCTCGGTTTACCGGTTGTTCCTCAACGAGGTCGAGATCGGTGAACTGGAGATCAACGCCGCCCTGGCCGCCGCCCACGGCGTGCCCGTCGGGGTGGTCTCCGGGGACGACGTCTTCGAATCCCAGGTTCGAACCAGCCTGGGCGCGGGCGTCGAGTTCGTGCGCACCAAGCGCGGCCTGGGGCATTTCTCCGCCGCCGTGCGCCACCCCGAGGTCGTCCTGGAAGAGCTGGAACGGGCCGCCCGTCGTGCCGTCGCGCGTCGCGGTGAACTGCCCCGCTACGAAGTCGAAGAGCCCTGCGAACTGCGCGTCGAGCTGGTTCACACCCTGGCCGCCGACCTGGCCGCCTACTATCCCTGCTTCGAGCGCCGCGGCGGCCGGACGGTTCTGATCCGCGGCGCCGTCGAGGACTGCTACCGGGCCTATCTGGGCCTGCTGGTGACGGCCTCCGTCGCCGGGCGGATGAGGAGCTAGATGAGCTGGCGCTATCTGGTTCTACCCTTCAGCCTGCTGGCGGTCATTGCCGCCGCCCTGTTTCTCGTCGTCACCAGTGACGGATGCGAACAGGAATCCGAGCCCGACGCCCTGCACCGCCCCGAGCCAACTCCCGAGGAGATGGCCGCCTGGGCCTGCGCCGGGGGCGACTGGACCCACCGCTCCGCCTGGTCCTTCGACTACACCGGTCAACCCGGCGAGCTTTGGCGCTACGAGCTGGGTCAACGCAGTCTGGCCGATCCCGTCGCCGCCGGGGGACTGGTCTTCCTCGCCGGAGAGTCGGGCGCCGTGGCCGCCCTGGACGCCGCGACGGGCCGTCCAGGCTGGACCGCCGAGCTCGGCGGACCGGTCCGAGGCGCCCCGGCCGTCGACGACGAACGGGTCTACCTGACCCTGGGTCGCGGCGGCGTGGCGTCCCTCGACCTCGCCGACGGCGCCACAGCCTGGACCACCGAGCTGCCCGGCAGCGCCGACGTCGGCCCGGTGCCTTACGGCAACCTGCTCTACCAGGCCGACGAGTCCGGCGCCCTCTCCGCCCTGGACCGCTTGACCGGCGAGTTGATCTGGCGCGTCGAAACCGGAGCGCCCCTGCTCAGCCTGCCCGCCGTCGACGCCGAGCGGGTCTACATCGCAGACCAGACCGGCGTCGTCAGCGCCCTGGATCGCTCCGACGGCGCCGAGCACTGGCGCGTTCAACTGGAGAGTGGGGCCTACGGCGGCGTCACTCTGGGCGAGCAGACCCTCCACGTCGCCGTGCGCAGCGGTCAGTTGGCTGCCCTGCGCTGCTCCGACGGCGGCCTGATCGCCCAGACCGACGTCGGACACCCCCCCGTGGGCGCGCCGGCCCTCCTTGACGGCGAGCTGATCCTGGCCACGGACCAGGCCAGGCTCTTCCGTATCGACGCCGCCGAGATGGTCGGACGCTGGGAGGCCAAGCTGGGCGACTACCCGGGCGGCGGCCCGGTTATCGCCGGGAACGCCGTGATCTGCCCGACCTGGTTCGGCCGCCTGCGGGCATACAACCTCGCCGACGGCGAGAGCCTCTGGACAATCGAGAGTCCCGGCGCCTTCTGCGATGCTCGACCGATCCTGGACGACGCCGGACGCCTTTACATCCTGCACCAGGACGGCACCCTGATCTGCTACGGCTACCAGTAAGCCGTCACCGCCTCCCCGGAACCTTTGCCGAACAACCCCCGGGCCGCCGAAACCCATCCGACTTTTCCACGGCGAGGCTTTGGCACGTTTCTTGCGGAATCCGGGGGTCTTACAGCGGAAACCCGTCTCGCCCCGCTGCAAGAAACGTGCCAAAGCCGGCTTGCCGATGAGTGTTCTGCTTGATGCGGTTCGGCAAAGGTCCCGGGAAGAGGACCCGCTGAGTCGGGCAGCGGTGTTCGGCGAGCGGGGCCTGGGCTTCGAGTCGTACTCAGTGTAAGTATCCCGTTGATTCGGAGTAAGGAATCCTGGAACTTGGGCGGATCAAACAGGGCGGATTATGCAATGTTCAACAGACTGTGAATCGCGGCTTAAGTGCTTCACGCTTCAACCCCGAAACTGCAATGCTCGGTCTTGTTTCTCGATAGTGCAGCAGTTATGAGTCGAGCGGCAATCGGGTGGTCACTTGTTGTCGGCAACTATGCAGGGTAGCTTATCCATCAAACAGGCCCCTTTACCGCCTACTTTCTGCTTCAATACAAGTGAAAGGTACATCTGCTACTAGACGCCTATTATCAGCAGGTTACAAGCTCGATCAGGTCTGAACTTGGTGCATGATACTTTCCGTTTTTATCGTAGTTGCTTGCAGTTGACCTCCAAGTGGCAATCCCATGCGATATCAGCGCAAAACGTTGTCCAGACAGGAATGAGATATGATTGATCCCCACCGGGTCGAGGAGCTCCTCGAACGTGCCGTCCGCATCCGCCCCCGGGCCTACTGCCCCTACTCTGGCTTCGCCGTCGGCGCCAGCGTTTTGACCGACGACGGCCGCTTCTTCGAGGGTGTCAACGTCGAGAACGCCGCCCTGGGTCCCACGATCTGCGCCGAACGGGCGGCGGTGGCCTGCGCGGTGGCCGCCGGGGCGCGTAAACTCGTCGCCTGCGCCGTCGTCGGCGGCCCGCGTGAAGCCGATCCGCGGGCGATCCGGCCTTGCGGCACCTGCCGTCAGGTGCTCCACGAGCTTGGCGGAGGGGAACTTATGGTCTATACTGTCGGTGTTGCGGGCAGGAGTTTGGCCGAGCTTCTGCCCCAGGCCTTCGACGGCGGCTCCCTGTGAGAATTCACCGCCGGGAACCGACACGAGCCCCGGGACGTACTAGAAGATGAAGGACGACATCAAACAAAACCCCACGCGTAAATCAGGGGACGCAATTGACGGGTGCTCCGTTCGACAAAAGGGGGACACCTTGCAACGCACCGTCACATTGAGCGCCGACGAACGCGACGCCTACGAAAGCTTCGTCGAGGAGCACAGCCAAGAGGTCTTCAACATCGCCATGGTGCTCACCGGCGATTACCACAAGGCCAGCGAGCTGGCCCAGGAAGCCTTTCTCAAGCTCTACCGCTCGCTGAAGCACTTCGACCCCAGCCGCTCGCTGCGCAACTGGCTCTTCACCGTGTTGAAGAACCTCTACATCGACTCCTGGCGGCGGGCCAACCGGATGAAGACCACTTCGATCGACGAGCCGATCCACCTGGGTGGCGGATCGACGGTACCCTTCCAGCTCGAGAGCGAGGTGGCCGACCCCGAGCAGCGCACCGGCTCGCGCGAGGTCGCCCGCATCGTTCGCGACGCCATCAGCAAGCTGCCCAGCAAGTACGCCATGGCCGTGGCGCTGTGCGATCTGGAGGGTCTGACTTACGAGGAGATCAGTGAGGTGATGGACTGCTCCATCGGCACGGTGCGATCGCGTATCCACCGAGGACGAAAACTGCTGCGCCAGCGCCTGGAGCACCTGGCTCCCCAACTGATGGGCGGCTAGGAACGGACGGCTGGACCTCGGCGGGCATCGACTTTATTCAAGCCGCCGCGAAAACGCGACCCGGCAGCGGTAGTGTTACAGAATCAAGACCGACAAATAGAGAACGACCACCATAACCAAATCCATATCCAGGAGGGTGAATCATGAATCAAGACCAGGAGCCGTCGGGCTCAGGGGGAAAAAACGAATCCGTCGGCGAGGCGGCCAAAAAGAAATCCCGCTACCGGCTGAGCCGCGTCTACCTCAAACAATTGAACCACCTGCTCACACATGACGGCGACAAGAAGAATCCCGGGAAGAGCTGACGAAGCCGAACTCTCGTCAAGCGCACTGGAAAAAATGTCGCTAACTGTTTCCCCGCCGTCATCCTTGCCGTCTTCGTGAATCTGACTCCGGGGACGGCCGGTACTCCGCAAGATGAATGAGGGACAGCTCAACCCATGCCGGTAACGGGTCTACACGCCGACGGAATTGCGGATCAGTCACGTTCGTCTTCAGGTTCAACCGGGCGTATCCGACTCGCCAAGAATCCCTTCATCTCCAATTAAAACAAGCATTTTCAAGAGATAAACTTCTTATTGATTATCAAGCCGTTTGCCACCAGCTTCAATGAGTGCTCCAACGCCTTTCGCAGCGGCCCCTTTCAGCCGTCATCCTGCAACCAAAACGCGCGTTGCGGCGTATCAATGGCAGATACCCAAGCGCACCGAAACCGACGGCCGGAAGATTCAGGATTGAACCTTTGAACCCTCAACCGACACCACACGAAGACAGCACCGGGTCCCCAGGACCACAACCAGCGCGGGAGTACGACGTGAACTGCTGGCGTATCAAGAAGCTGCTCTCAGCTTACGTCGACGACGAACTGAGCTCCGCGGAGAAAGCCCAGGTTGCCCGACACCTGGATACCTGCCCGGGCTGCCGCGGCGAACTCGTCCAGTACCGACTGCTCAAGAACACCCTGGGAAGCATCCAGCAGCCTCTGCCCGACGGCTTCACCGCCCGAGTGATGTCGCGCACCCGGTTGATCGGCCGGCAGCGCGAGGCGGGCGAACCCCGTCGCTGGACCCGCGCGAGCAGTTGGCGCTACGCACTGGCCAGCCTGGGCGTGGCCGGGCTGACCCTGGTCGCCCTGCTGCTGGGCTTCAACTCCTCGGGCGAGACCCCCGGTTACCACACTGGCGCCGCCCCGACGCTGGCCGGTTTCGAGAACCCCGACCTGCTTGACGGCGACGAGAAGAAGATCAACCCCGAACTACCGGGCGGCTACGCTGAAAGCGATCCGCAGCCCGAGCACTACCTGGCCGACCACCTGGCCAACTCCGAGATCCAGACGGCCACCAGCCAGGACCTCTCCCGCCACGTGATCGCCAACGAGGCCCTCTCCCGCGAGGCTGAACAGACCACGGCGCCCAAGACCGAGTACAGCTCCGACATCACCTTCTCCATGGTCTCCAGCAGCGCCTCCCGTCCGCTGGGCGCCGATGTCGCCGGACTGCCCACCCTGCCCGTCGACACAGATAGCGAAGCCGGTGCCGCATCCCTCGGCCTGCTCGCCGATGAGACGGATGCCGATTCGGACATCGAAGCGGCCGAAGAAGAGCCGGTCGAGGGTCCTTCCAGCGAAACCGACGACATCGAGTAGCATCACGTTACCATCAATAAGCCAGGGGACGGCCGCGGCCGTCCCCGTTTTCCAACCTCCGCATAATCCTCTGCGAGATTATCACAGTAAAGCGCAGCAGCATCAGCAACCAAAGAAAACAGCTCAGACGAAAATGTTCTTGTTATTCGCCTTGCCAATGGCGACAACGCGGAGAGCCGGTTGTGGGGTAAACGTTGCTTTGCAAAACAGCACCCTGCTTCTGGCTTGTCCTCCGGCAGTTGCGGCTTCCCAGCCGGCGGGACCGCCGGTCTTCCAACCTTTTGCCTTCATAAGTAGTCGAGCTTGAGGCCACAAGTCCATCCTAAGGATAATGGCGGCCTGTCGAGCTATGAAGGACTGACTGACATTTCACCAGCGGCATCATGGAACATGATCGGACCAGATCAGGCTGACCGGGAGCGGCCTACTTGGCCTTGATTCACGTCTCCGAAGTGTGCCGTTTATTAATCAAGCATTCATTTAGCGTGCCCTTATTGCTTGTTATTCCAGCACTTAAGAGTCAACAGCCTTTGCTGTCAGAGAAAAGACAAGCGCGCGGATAACAAGATTTGCTACTGATAACGCCCTTTGAATGCCTCCACTTTACAACTGCCCGTTCTGTGACAGGCATCTTAAGATTATCACCTCTATTATCAACAGGAAAGAATCACGATTCGATCCGTATAGAGTATATGATCCCTTGTTTTATCGCCACTGGAATCGGGAAGCTGTAGGTCCCACTCACAGGTTTTAAGAGACTGATATTGCGTGACATGCCAATAGCAATCTATCGCTTGAATTAAAACCTATCATAGCCGGCCGGCCTCACGAGTTGACGCCGTACATCGAGTAGTTTTCATGGCTCCATCCCAGATGAAGCTATCCAGGTTACCAAACTTGTCCAGTATCATGTGATAGTCCCTAACATTATAATCTCCTCCCCGCTTCCCCGGTTACACCATTGCGATCATCCCCGGCTTCGAACTGGAATGCGCCCGCCGGGGCTGCTATACTGGGCTAAACGTCATTCCGACCGTTTGTGGAAAGGAGTACCCGTGATGAACAAGCTCGTCCTCCCCGCGCTGCTGCTCGCCCTGGCGCTCCCCGTCGTTGCGATCACCGGCGAGGAAATCATCGAGAAGGTCGACGCCACCTTCTCCACGCCCAACATGTGGAGCGTGGCCCAGCAGACCATCGTCACCCCGGAGGGGGAGACGCGCAACTTCACCATCGAGAGCTACGCCAAGGACGGCAGCCGCCTGCAGCTCAGCCGCTACATCAAGCCCGAGAGCGTTGCCGGTACCACCTTCCTGGTTCTGGATTACGGCGACGACATCTGGACCTACTTCGCCGACACCGGCCGCACCCGGCAGATCGCCGCCAACGCCCGCCAACGCAGCGTGATGGGCTCGAACATGACCTACGAGGACATGTCCCTGTCGGGCAACTACGCCGACAACTACTCCGCCGAGCTGCTGGGCTCCGCCGATTACTCCGGCGTCGATTGCTACAAGGTCGAGCTGATCCCCAGCTACTCCTACAGCTCCTACTCCAAGCTGGTGGCCTGGGTCGACAAGTCCACCTGGGTGCCGCTGCGCATAGATTACTACGACGAGACCGGCGAGGAACTCAAGCGGATGCTGATGCGTGACATCCGGATGATCGACGACATCCCCACCCCCTACTACACCGAGGTGCGCGGTCTGCAGGACAACTCAGTGACCAAGATGACCATGCTCAACGTTCGCTACGACCTGGTCCTCGAGGAGAGCCTCTTCTCGACCTCCAGCCTGGGGCGCTAGACGGAACGGCCCGAGTCTTGAGAATTCGATCGAACACCGGGGACCTTGGCTCCCCGGTTCACTTTTTCTCATGTCTGGACGTGACCGAGACGCTGCGACGTGACCATACCCCGTACCACTTGCCCGACCATGAACCGGCAACGCCGCCGGGCCACCTTTGCCCCGCCTCCTCCCAACCGACGTCTTCGGGCGTCCGAGGGGGGAGGCGTTGGCACGTTTCTTGCGGAGTGCGGGGAGGGACCGCCCGAAAACCACCCCCGCCCTGCTGCAAGAAACGTGCCAACGCCGGGCGGGTGCGCGGGGATTCGGCCGGAGTAAGGGCAAAGGCGGCCCGGCGGTGTCCGCATCCCGCTATTGACACGGTACGGCGCCGGGCCGTAAGCTCGACGGGTCACCTTACAAACCGAGGTCGAGCCCATGCGCACCATCGTGGCCCTGCTGCTCTGTTTGATGCTATCGCCCCTCACCGTCGCGGCCGAGGATGACCTGCCGCCGATCTACGGCGGTGGTGGGGGCGACGACGGAGACGGAGACGGGGATGGTGAAGCGAGTAACGAGCTGCCCTCGATCTACGGTGGCGGGGACGGCGAGTCGTCCTCGGGTGGCGACGACTTCGACCTGGGCGCCCTCTTCGGCGAGGGGCTGGAGTTCATCGGCCGGCTGGACCTCTGGGGGCGCTACTACGCCACCAGGGAGGACGAGTTGGGCAGCTTCGCCGAGGCCCGCTTCGATCTCACCTCACGCTCCGGGGCGACCAAGGTCGAGGTCAGCCTGCTGGCCCACGCTTACACGGGCTACGATCTGCAGTACTCGGACGGCGAGGAGCTGGATCTCGAGCTGGACCGTGCCAACGTCGGCTGGTTCACCGAGAACTTCGAGCTGACCCTGGGTCGGCAGAAGCTGGCCCGGGGACCGGCCTACCTCTTCAACCCCTCCGACCTCTTCGTCAACGCCAGCTTCGTCGATCCCACCGTCGAAGACCCCGGCGTGGACGCGCTGACCGGCAGCCTCTACTTCGGCCGTTTCAGCGGTTTCGAGGCGACCGTCGTACCCAGGCGCTACGCCGCAGACGGGACCTACGGTCTGCGCGTGTTCGGCAACCTGGCCGGTTTCGACTGTTCGGCGGCCTACCACCACGTCGGCGACTACGCCCCTGGGATTCGGAACCACTTCCTCACGTTCTGGCTCAACGGCGACGTGATCATCGGCGACTGGGACGGCCCCGGGCTGTGGTTGGAGCTGGGCTGGGACCTGCCCTACTCCGACGACCTAGAGGTCGAGTCGACCTGGCGGCTGGACGCCGGGATCGAGTACACCTTTGGCGAGGACCTCACCGCCCTGGTCGAGTACTACCACGACGAGGCCGGGGCGGCGGATTTCGCCGACTACGACTGGCTGAGCCTGGCCGCGGGCGATGCGCTGGTGTTGGGTCGGGACTACCTCTTCGCCAGCCTGGATTTCGACTTGGCCTCGCTGATAACCGCCAACGCCCTGGGTCTGGTCAACCTTTCCGACGGCGGCGGCCTGGTCGGCCCCGGTGTGCGCTTCAACCTCTCCGACAATGTCAACGCTACCCTGGGCGGCTTCCTCTTCTTCGGTTCGGTCGAGAGCGAGTTCGGCCACGACGGCGTCGAGCTGGGCGGCTTCAACGTCCCGTCCTATCCCCACCTGGCCTACCTGCGCGTCGAGGCGGCCTTCTAGGATGCCCGGCCTAACAACGACCGTCGCCGTCACCGGCGCCGCCGGGCACCTGGGCGCCAACCTGGTCCCCGAGCTCCTGAGCGCCGGATACCGGGTGCGCTGCCTGGTCCACCGTTCGCTCGCCGGTCTGGACCGTGAGGCCGTCGAGACAGTTCCGGGCGACGTGTTGGACCCGGCGAGTCTGCGTCGGGCCTTCACCGGTTGCGGGGTAGTCTTCCACCTGGCCGGCGCGGTTTCGATCCTCGGCGGTCGGGGCGGCGCGGTGCGACGAATCAACGTCGTCGGCAGCCGCAACGTCGCCCGAGTCTGCCGCGAGTCGGGCGCCCGGATGATCCACTGCTCCTCGGTCCAGGCCTTCGCCCCGCCGCCCCCCGGCGGGGTGTTGACCGAAAGCGCCTCCCTCGAGGATTCCCCTCACGCTTCCCCCTACGCCCGCAGCAAGGCCCGGGCTCAGGGCGCGGTTCTAGGGGCGGCCGCCCGGGGCCTCGACGCCGTCGTCGTCGCCCCCACCGCCGTGATCGGCCCCCGGGACCACGGCCCCTCGCGTCTGGGGCGATTGTTGATCGCTCTGGCCGATCGCCGCCTGCCCTGCCTGGTCGAGGGCGCCTTCGACTGGGTCGACGCCCGTGATGTCGCCCGGGGAATACTCACCGCCGCCGAAAGGGCTCCGCGCGGCGGTCTCTACCTCCTCGGCGGTCACCGGCTCTCCCTGCTCGAGCTGGCGCGACACTGGTGCGCCGCCGTCGGGGTCAACGCACCGCGAATCGCCGCGCCGCTGAGCCCGGCCCGAGCCGCCGCCCTGGTCGGCGAGCTGCTGGCCGGACTGACCGACCGCGAGCCGCTGTTGACCCGGGAGGCCCTGGACGCTCTGAGCGGCTCCGCCGTCGTCGACTGCTGCCGCGCACGACGCGAGTTGGCCTATCGCCCCCGACCCCTGGAAAAAACCTTGGCCGACACCGCGGCCTGGTTCCGTCGCCGGGGGATGCTCTGAGTTGCAACCCGAGTGATTAACAGGGCTTAATCAAACACTATGACCGAAACCGCCTTCATCCGCGTGCTGCTCTATGTCTGGCTCGGCGTCGCCGGGGCGACGGCCGTCGCCCTGCTCTTCATCAGCGCGCCCTACGGTCGCCACCGCCGACGGGGTTGGGGACCCGAGCTCCCGGCCCGCCTGGGCTGGCTGCTGATGGAGGCCCCCGCCCCCCTGCTCTACCTGTCGCTCTTCCTGGCCTCGCCACGGACAGTCGAGCCGGTCAACCTGGTCTTCTGCGCCCTCTGGCTGCTGCATTACCTCTACCGGGCCTTCATCTACCCCTTCCTGATCCGCGACCGCGGCAAGACGATGCCCGTCGCCGTGATGGGCATGGCCGTGCTGTTCAACCTGGTCAACGCCTACACCAACAGCCGCTGGCTCAACGCCCTCGGCCCGCCCCGCGAAGCCGCCTGGCTGAGCGATCCCCGCTTCATCGTCGGCTGTCTGCTCTTTCTTCTCGGTTTGCTGACCCACCTGCGGGCCGACGCTCGGCTGCGCTCGCTGCGCCGCGACGGTGGGACGGGCTACGCGATACCCCGGGGCGGTCTCTTCCGCTGGGTGAGCTGCCCCAACTATCTGGGCGAGATCGCCCAGTGGAGTGGCTGGGCGCTGTTGACCTGGAGCCTGCCGGGCCTGGTCTTCGCCGTCTGGACCGCCGCCAACCTGGTCCCCCGGGCGCTCTCCCACCACCGCTGGTACCGCGACACCTTCCCCGATTACCCCACGAACCGCCGGGCCGTCTTTCCAGGCATCCTCTGAGATTTGTGACGCGGGATCTCGCTGACATATCCTGTCAGTGGGCCGTTACTCAACCCCCCCCTATCTCGCAGTTAGGCATCCTACAGCTTATTGAGACACGGAAAACCCTTCTAGAACCCCAGACAAGCCTTGTCGCAGTCAATTTTAGCTGCTATATTCTTTCCCGTTGACGCGACAAACCCCTG
>WJMB01000301.1 GCA_014728185.1 Candidatus Coatesiibacteriota bacterium | reverse complement strand
TTGATCGTGTGACAGGCGCCGATGATATGACGGCGGACGGCCGGTGTCAATGGCAAGCTATCTGGTAGAGATAAGTTTTTGATGACGATAGTCTGTTGACACCGCTTATAAGAAAACGTATTCTGCAGACTGCTTATATCTCACTTTTCACCTGCACGTTAACTTACAATTGAAAGGAATGCTATGCTAAACAACTGCACTTCTAGCCATAAAGTCGTAGAAAATGACAACTACTGTTGTCTCATTTTCTCCTTTGAAGCCATTAATGGATCAACAGCAGGGGGTGTTATCGTAATAAAAATCCGAAAAGAAGAAAAGATGTGTAAGCTAGATAAAGTCTGGACAGATAATACATTCTTTTTTCATTATCACAACACAAAACAAAAATCTTCTTCAAGTGCAGCAGATATTGTCGTATACGATGAGCTCATAGCATGTATACCTGGACTTATCAGGCATGCCTTTCGTTTATGCTGTGGAAACGAACCAGGTAACGTTAGTTATGAACTCAAACAACAAACCGTTTTGATGCGTGGCTTGTGTGACCAGTAAGCACTACTAACTCAGATATAACTCGCCCGCGACGGCGGGGACGGAGTCCCCGCCCTACAAAACAGGCCCGCTGTCACGGTTGCGCGCATCAGCGAAGATGCGAAAACGGGAGGACCTGAAGGTCCTCCCGTGCACTATTCACCCAAATCACCCCTCAGCGGCGGGCGTGGAGCCCCCGCCCCACAGGGATGACCCTAACCGCACTTGGAATACCCGCAGCCCAGGCAGATCACGCACCCTTCTGCGAAGTAGAGCTGTCCGCCGCAGTCCGGGCAGCCGCCCTTGACCGGCACCAGGTGTTTGCCGTTGTCCTCGGAGGCCTTGCCGTTGCCCGCCTTGCGCCGCCCGAAGGCCTTGCCCTCGGGGTCCAGGTAGTACTCGATGGCCCGGGCGATGGCGTCGGGGCAGGAGAGGATCTGCTCGCCGCCGTGCCAGATCGGGTTGGGACAGCGGATGCCGCGGAGCTGCTCGATGATCGGCCCGGCGTCGACGCCGGAACGGATGCTGGTCGAGATCAGCCGGCTGACAGCCTCGCTCTGGCTGGCCTCGCACCCCCCGGCCTTGCCCATGGTGGTGAAGACCTCGCAGATGCCCTCCTCGTCCTCGTTGATGGTCACGTAGAGGGTGCCGCAGCCCGTGGACATCTTGATGGTCTGGCCCCGGGTGATCATCGGCCGGGGGCGCGGACCGCGGTGCTTCTCCTCGCGCTTCTGCTTCTCCTCCTTGCCGATGTTGAGCACCTGGGCGTCGCGGGAGCCGTCGCGGTAGACGGTCACGCCCTTGCAGCCCAGTTGGAAGGCCAGGCGGTAACTCTCGGCGACCTGCTCCTCGGTGGCGCTGTTGGCGAAGTTGATGGTCTTCGAGACGGCGGAATCGACGGACTGCTGGAAGGCGGCCTGGATGCGGATATGGTCGGCGGGGCGGATCTCCTGGGCGGTGACGAAGACCCGGCGCACGTCGTCGGGGACGCCGGCGATCTCTTGAAGGGTGCCCCTCTCGGCCAGTTCGGCGAAGAGCTCGTCGGAGGCGAAGCCGCGCCGCTCGGCGACCTCGCGGAACAGGGGGTTGATCTCGGGCAGCTTGTCGCCGTCGAGGACCCGACGGAAGAAGGCCAGGGCGAAGTACGGCTCGATGCCCGAGCTGCAACCGCCGATGATCGAGATCGTCCCCGTGGGCGCCACCGTGGTCAAGGCGGCGTTTCGCATCTTGGCCCCGCCCTTCTGGGCGTAGGTCGAGCGGGGGAAGTTGGAAAAGTGCCCCCGCACCTCGGCCAGCTCCCGGGAAGCCTCGGCGGCCTCGCTCTGGACGAAGCTCATCACGTCGGTGGCCACCTTGACCGCCTCGCGGCTGTCGTAGGGCACCCAGAGGCGTACCAGCAGATCGGCGAAGCCCATCACCCCCAGGCCGATCTTGCGGTTGGCCCGGGTCTTCCCGGCGATCTCATCAAGGGGGAAATTATTGACGTCGATGACGTTATCCAGGAAGTGCACGGCGTCGTGGACGGTGCGGGCCAGACGCTTCCAGTCCAACTCCCAGCGATCGCCCTCGCGCTTGACCATCCGGCCCAGGTTGATGCTGCCCAGGTTGCAGGATTCGTAGGGCAGCAGCGGCTGCTCGCCGCAGGGGTTGGTGGCCTCGATGGGCTCCATGCCGATCATCACGTTCTCGGCGTTGACGCGGTCGATGAAGACGATGCCGGGCTCGCCGGTGTTCCAGGCGTTGTGAACGACCTTCTCGAAGATCTCACGGGCCTTGAGGTGCCGGGCCACCTTGCCGCTGCTCGGATCGGTGAGGGGATAGGTGCCGTCGCGCTCGACGGCCTCCATGAACTCGTCGGTGACCGCCACGGAGATGTTGAAGTTGGTCAACTGGGTCAGGTCCTGCTTGCAGTCGATGAACTCGACGATATCGGGATGGTCGACGCGCAGGATGCCCATATTGGCGCCGCGCCTGGTACCCCCCTGTTTTACCGCCTCGGTCGCCGAGTTGAACACCTTCATGAAGCTGACCGGACCCGAGGCCACCCCCATGGTGCTGGCCACCAGGGAGTTCTTGGGGCGCAGGCGCGAGAAGCTGAAACCGGTGCCGCCGCCGGACTTGTGGATCAGCGCCGTGTTCTTGATGGCGTCGAAGATGTCCTCCATCGAGTCGCCCACGGGCAGCACGAAACAGGCCGAGAGCTGGCCCAACTCGCGCCCGGCGTTCATCAGCGTAGGCGAGTTGGGCAGGAAGTCCAGCGAGGTCATCATTTCGTAGAAACGGGCAGCCGAGGCGTCAACATCGACGGAATGGGTCAGGTCGGCGTAGTTGGCGTCGGCGGAGGCCACGGTCTGGGCGACGCGACGGAACATCTCCTCCGGGGCCTCCAGGGGCTTTCCCTCGGCGTCGCGCTTGAGGTAGCGGCGTTCGAGCACGGTGATCGCGTTGTCCGATAGCTTAAGCGGCATGTTCTCACTCCCGGGATCGGCGACTGGGGTTTCGACTAATGGAATCGTGCGGTGTGAATTGTCCGGCATGGAAGGACCAGGTCGTACCACCGGCCAGGAAAGTCTGGTCCCAGCGATCAGATCAGACCAAAAACAGGCAGGCTCGTAACGGCTTGGGGGCTTTGTTCTACCATTGGACACCGGCCAACAAAGACTGGCTTTTCCAGGCCGCTTCTTAAAAAGACCCTAACCTATAACCAGCTAGCCTGCGGCGCGGATGCCATCGTCATAAACTATAAGTATCCGACCATCCAGCCGAATCAAATCATCCCCGGCAGCGAAGCTCGTCGTAGGCTTCTCGGCGCCAGAATCAGGATACGTCGGCGTTCGCAATGATCCGACAGGAATCAGCTATTCAATTAATGCAAACCAGGCGTGCAAAAGGGCGGCGGTCCCACAATCGCTGGACGGCCGCCCCGGCTTCACTTAGAGCTCTTCTTGGTTCCGGTACCCCCGGTACTCGGTTTCTTCGAAGTGCCCTTCTTCTTGCCCGGCATGCTCCCACCCCCTTTCGACACGCGCCAAAGGCGGGAAAGCCGGACAGCCGGCGGTTTGACGCCCCGGTCGCGACGCTGGGCGTCACGGAATAACCGGAGCATCCGACCGTATTATCGCACTAATCTGGAATCTGTCAAGCTCCTTTTTCATTCATTTGACATTGAAAGCTTAGCCCCAACTCTTTGAAGATAAAAGGCTTGGCTGTCAGCCGCCTTTGATGCTCCAGGCTGCGCGGAGTGCTGATCCCCAGCTACCCCGCTTGGTCGAAGGTAGTTGGACTCCCCGCGTTA
>WJMB01000038.1 GCA_014728185.1 Candidatus Coatesiibacteriota bacterium | reverse complement strand
GTATTCCATCACCCGGCCGACGATGACCACGTCGCCGCCGGAGCGGCCGCCCAGGGTCAACACGGGGCGCTCGGTGACGATGCAGTAGCGCTCCTCGCGGTGGTACTCGAGGTAGCGCCCGGTCAGCTCGGCGTCGCGCTCGGAGTCGTAGACGCGTACGTCGCCCTTGAGCAGGGCGATCTGCTCGATGTCGTAGTAGTAGAGCTCGTCGGCGGTGATCTCGGTGGAGCCCTGGACGAGCTTGACGTTGCCCAGGGCGCGCACGGTGCGGATGGAGGGGTCGATGTTGCCGACGACGCGGTCGGCCTCGAGGTAGTAATCCGCGCCGGGATCGCCGAGGCTGATCCGCCGCCGGTCGGTGTCGGCCTCGCCGTTATCGGCAGCGGCTTCGTCCGTCGTTTCCTCGGTCGGTGGCTCGAGGGGCGGCTCATCGGTCTGGGCGAGGACAATACCGCTGGACAGCAGCAGCCAAGCCAGGCCGATCAGTCGCAGGCGGAGCTTGCGGTTGGTGTCAGCTGAGTGCGGCATCGCTGGCTCCCGGGTCGAGTCCTTGCTGGTTGGAAGGATAGGCGACCACCTGGAAAGTATGCCACCGGGCTCCGGCGAGGTCAACGCCGACCCCTCGACCACCCCTCACACCGCCCCTTGACTTGACCCATCTAATCAGCTAGCTTGCAACTGGTAGATGCATCGAATACAAACAGATGACGGCGCGCCGCAGATCCGTCGGGTAGAAGGGAAGACAATGCGCAAACTCTTGCCGCTCCTACTGCTGGCCCTGTTGACCGCTTCCGGCGCCGACGAGGCCCTGGTCCGCGTCGGGCCGCTGGACCACGCCGCCGTGGGTCGTCTCGAGGCCGAGTATCCCTTGTCCGTCGACGACTACGCCGATGGTTACGCCTACTGCATCACCCGGGTCGAGGACCTGGCGGAGCTGGTCCGCCTGGAGCACCCCTGGGTGGTGCTCTGCGAGAACCTGCAGGCCGCCGCGCCGCCGCGCTTCACCGGCGATCGCGACGAGCCCTGGAACTTCTTCCACACCTACACCGAGACCATCGCCCTGTTGCAGGATTGGGCGAGCGATCCCGACTACTCCGACATCTGCCGCTACGTCGATCTGGGGATCGATTTGGTTTCGGGGCTGGAACTGGCCGCCATAGTCATCTCCGACAACGTCGACGTCGAGGAGTACGAACCCGAGGTGCGCGTCGTCGGCACCCACCACGGCAACGAGATGATCGCCAACGAGGTGACCCTCTACTGCGCCGAGCGCCTGCTGACGGGCTACGTCGCCGGCGACCCGGAGAGCGTCGCCCTGGTCGAGGGCAACGAGATCTGGCTCCAGCCCCTGGTCAACCCCGACGGCTACGAGGCCGGCAGCCGTTACAACAGCAACGGCGTCGACCTGAACCGCAACTACTCCTACCAGTGGGAGAGCGGCTACGGCCACGGTTCCCACCCCTTCAGCGAGCCCGAGACCCAGGCCGTGGCCGACTACTCGGGCGGCGACGAGAACTACGTGCCCGACAACGTCGCAGACAACACCTTCGTCCTCGGTTTGACCCATCACTCCGGCGCCGTCTGCGTCAACTACGTCTGGAACTACCAGTACCATGACGCGCCCGATAAGGCCCACATCTGGCATAACATCTCTCAGAGCTACTCCGACGGCTGTGAGGAGAGCGGCTACTACGACGATCTTACCGACGACGAGTATATGGACTGGGTCACCGAGGGCTGGGACTGGTACGAGACCCACGGCGACCTGAACGACTGGAGCTACGGGATGCGGGGCTGCATCGACACCACCATCGAGCTCTCCGACGGCCAGGGCGAGAGCCACCCCGAGGGCAGCATCCTGGCGCTCTGCGACGTGAACTGGGAGGCCACCAAGAACTATCTGGACTGGGCCGACTACGGCCTCCACGGCCTGTGCACCGACGAGAACGACGATCCGATCCTGACGATGATCACCGTCGGCGACCGCACCGAGGCTTTCTTCTACAACGATCCCCGCGAGCACGGCGACTACTGGCTCAGCCTGGATGACGGCACCTACGACATCGTCTACTCCGCCGACGGTTACGACCCGATCATCCACGAGGACGTCAGCGTCACCGGCGAATCCACCCCGGCCCTGGACGTCCAGTTCATCCCCAGCGACGCCCCCGTCCTCGAGCTCGAGGCCCGCAACACCGACGACGGCGTCCTGCTGAGCTGGACCACCGCCGAGGACTTCGCCGCCTTCAACCTCTACCGCGTCGGACCCCGGGGAACCGAGGTCGGCGACCGTCTCAACGAGCGGCCCCTGCCCGCCGCCGCCCGCTCCTACCTCGACCTCTCCACCGGCTCCGAGACGCGACGCTACCGCCTGGAGGCCGTCGACGCCGCCGGACACCGCATGGTCTTCGGCCCCGTCGTGATCGTCCCCGAGAACGACACAGCGCGTCTTTCCCTGGCCTGCTATCCCCAGCCCGCCCGCACCGCGGTCACCGTCGAGTTCACAGCCAACGACGAACCCGCCGCTTTGAGCGTGTACGACCTGGCCGG
>WJMB01000300.1 GCA_014728185.1 Candidatus Coatesiibacteriota bacterium | reverse complement strand
TGGCACGTTTCTTGCAGCAGGGCGGGCGGCGGTCTGGTGGAGAGGGACGCGGGACTCCGCAAGAAACGTGCCAACGCCTCGTGGTCCTCACGCCGGTGGGTTGCCATGGGGTACGGGGGCGTCGGTGATCGCGCTTGGTTTATCGCTGGAGGGCCGGGCGGCCGGTTTCCTCGAGGTAGAGTTCGCGCAGCTTCTTGCGTCCGCGGTGGACCCAGGTCTTGACGGTGCCGATGGTGCAGCCCAGGGCCGCGGCGGCGTCGGCGTAGCTGACGCCGTCCAGGTAGGCCAGCTCGATGGCCCGGCGGTGGTTCTCGGGCAGCTCGTCGAGGAGCTCGCGGACGAGTTCGAGTTCGGTGCGGCCCTCGAGGCGGCGTTCGGCCCGGGGCTCTTCGCGGGCGACGTTGGCCAGGCCGACGTGCTCCTCGTCGTCCATCGAGACGGTCTTGATCCGCTTGCGTGTGGCCATGCGCACGGCGGCGTTGTGGGCGATGCGAAAGATCCAACTGGAGAAGCGGGCTTCGGCGCGGAAACCGGCCAGACCGCGCCAGGCGCGCAGATAAGCCTCGTTGGCGGCCTCCTCGGCGGCCTCGCGGTTGCGCAGGACCTTCAGGCAGCAGGTAAAGACCAGGCCCTGGGTGGCGTGAACGAGCTCGGCGAAGGCCTGCTCGTCACCGTCCACGGCGCGCTGAACCAGTTCTAATTCGCGTTCGCGCTCCAAGATGCGGTCCCCTGGCTCTCCACGGATCCGCTGATCGGCCTGCGCGACCAACGGGGCGGGGTTATTGATTTAGCGATTGTAGCCACTATCGATTATGAGCGTTGGCTACTCGCCGTGTCCGTTGCGTCGCTTGTAGATCATGTAGATGAGCAGTCCCGCGCCGCCCAGGGCCAGGCCGATGAAGGCTGGTCCGGCGCCCCAGAAGGCCAGGGAACCCAGGCCCATCCACCACATCGCCACGTAGAGCCAGACGCCGATGGCTAGGAGGATCAGCCCGGCGATGAAGAGCCCCAGAGCGCGCTGCAGCGGGGTTTTGCGTTTTTCCTCGATGTCGACAAGCCAATCCGGCGGGGTGATGCCCTGGCGCAGCGCCTCCATTCGTTCCTCGTGGATCAGGCGTTTACGCTTGTACTCCACCCAGATGGCCAGCATCCCGATGCCGATACCCATCACGATGGCGACGATTCCGGTGATATCCATCTTGTCAGCTCCTGGCTCGGCGGCGGTAGGATGTAGCGCCGCCGGCGTTTTGTTCCGACGGCCGGGCCGTCGGCGGTGAAGAGTAGGTGTATTTGCGCATCCATTGACTAGGATACACCCGGCGTCGATTCGGTTGCAAAGACGGCGCCGGTGATCGATACCAGAGGCGTTGACACGTTGATGACCGCATAACCATACCACCAAATGGTGCGATATGGAAACCGGGCGGGGGCGCAATGGCCCCCGCCCGGGGTTAGTGTGCGGTCCGGTTGCTACTCGTACCAGGCGTACTTGAGGTCGCCGTTGTCGTGATCGTTGTAGGAGATATGGGGCCGGTCGTAGGAGTCCAGGGCGATATCGCTATGGCGGCCTACACAACCGGCGGCGTCGACGATCTCGCGCCGCCAGCCTACGTCTTCCAGGGTGGCATAGATCAGTCGGCCCCACTCCTTGTCCTGGTAGGACACGTGGGGTCGGTCCCGAAAATCCAGGTCCAGCGAGGTCGCTTCGCCCAGGTTCACCCGCGAATCAATGACGGAGTAGGTCCAGCCCGCCATGTCACGCTCGGCGTACTTGAGGGCGTGGTTGCGCCCATCGGAGTAGACGACGCGGGGGTTGCCGGTGGAATCCAGGGCCAGGGAGCAGTAGTAACCGGCCTGGAAGGTGGGGTCGACGATCTCGACCACCCAGGCCGCGCCGTTCCAGCGGGCGTAGCGCAGGTAGTAATTTATGCCGTCGAAGTAGACGACATGGGGATTGTCGGCCGAGTCGAGGGCCAGGCGGACGTTGGATTGCAGGTACATCTGATCCTCGATGACCTCGATCCGCCAGCTTCCGTCTTCGCGCAGCGCGTACTCGGGGCGCTGATTGATGAAGTCGTAGAAGGCGATGCGGGGCTCGTCCTCCGAGGTCAGGGCGATGGAGGGGAACCAGCCCCCCTGGCCGTCACCGGTGACGACCTCACGGGTCCAGACGCCGTCGATGCGGTGGGTGTAAAGCAGGTCGCGGCTGTTGTGATCGTAGTAGGCGATGTGGGGCTCGCCGCGGGAATCCAGCGCCAGGTCGGCGTACTTGCCGACGTTGCCCTCGGCGTCGGCCGTTTCGACGGTCCAGCCGCCGTCATCGAGGCGGGCGTACATCAGGTCGCCCCAGGTGACGCTGTAGTAGGCGATGTGGGGGTGATCCCCGGCATCGAGGGCCAGGGAGGTGTAGCGGCCGACATAGGGGGTCGCGTCCACGGTTCGGCAAACCCAGGGGCGGCTCTGCGGATCGGCGTCTTCACCCCCGATATCCTGTTCGGTTCCCGTTTGGCAGCCTCCGAAGAGCAGTGCGGTGACGGCAATGACACACCAGCCGTTGGCATCCATTTAGGTTCTCCTTGAGAGTGGTTCTTCAAAATCGATTGCTTGACACGAATGACTAATAGCAAGAATAGTACAAATGCTGTTTTGTGACAAGTCAAATCGCCCCCGGTGTCGTAAACCGTGTTCGGATTGAATCAGGTTGAATGGGAGCGGTATACCGGCCGTCATCGCCCACCCGGTATTGCTCCTCGAAGAAAGAGGCTGATACATGACATTATCAAAGAAAGCGAAGACTACTGCCTTCACATATCGACGCTTACTCGTTATATATGCATGTTATTAGGCTGCTTGGCATCGATGAATCTTCCTCGAGGCCAATGGTGCCAAGCAGTTGATAATGGAGCTTCGTGACGTCGCTACGGGCATCCTGGGAATGTATAAATCCAATTAATCTGCCACGAACAGCTCATTAGATGTGTAGACTTGATTGCCCATTAACTGCGGATTATTGAACGATACTCTGTAACACACCATGGTCCGTGACAGTTATGTGATCCCAAAAGCAATAGCTCTCTCTTGGCTTGTCCTCCAGCAGCCGCTGCTTTCGAGCCGGTCGGCGGGACAGACTGCCTGCCGCCTTCCCACGGCACTAAGCGCAGATCGAGGTTTATTGACACAAATCGACTACCGGGAGATGACAGCACGTTGAGCTGTTAAGCATTTGGCATCATGAAAAGTGATCGGACCAAACAAGGCTGATTGGAAGCGCCTTGCCGGGCCGTCATTCACTTTTGGTTATGGGATTATCGCCTGCAAGTGAACCTACGTCGAAAACACGGTATGTAGCATTTAGGACGGAGGTGCTGACAACTACCATCCGAAGGCCTTCAGCTGGACGATCCCAAAAGTTGTCCTATCAGCTAAACCAGCTATTTGAAAACATTTAGCCTCCTTATAACTTGAAAGCCCGGGATGAAAACCAGGAGTCGGGACTTCCCATCTCTCAGCGTCCTCTTAGAAGAGCCCGCTTAGAGCAAGTCTGGTTTTCGACCACCAGGCAACGCACGGACAGTGACAACCCGTTCAGCTATAATGCGCATAATATAATTGTATTAGCAATGTCTGCCTGTTACGGCACGTGTGATAATCCCTACGAGATTACGGCATTTAGGAGTCAGCGGCAATCTGCTGTCAGGGCAGATACAAGTACGCTGATATCTGGGATCGCTATGTACCAGGCCCGTATTTGCCGCCACTTTAATCTGGCCGTCTTGTGACTGGTATCTGATGATAATTACGTCTAAAATCAACAACATACGATCATAATCAAGTCCTGACAGGGTATTCGATCCCTTAGCGAGAAGTTCCGGTCAAAAATGAGTGATAATCCTTTGGCTTTTCATACTTCGATTATCAACCGTACCAGGAGGCGGGTAGCAAGCAGCTCTGAGGGCACAACCAAGTGTAAAGGAAGTGACATAGATTCCAGGAGCCGATGAGCAACAAGCAAACCGACCAAAAACAGCCGGGTTTTGGATCATACAGTTCTACTATGCCTTCGATGACAAACCAAAGAGGAGGCTTAAAGAAAACGGAACCCCGTGGGGTTCCGTTGCGTTGCCGAAATGCGGAACCTACTCGTCGTCGGTAGATTCCTCGGTTTCCTCTGCTTTGGCCGAGGGTTGGGTCTTCGAACCGAGCACGGGCATCCCCAGGCTCTCACGCACCTGGACCTCGATCTCCTCGAGCAGCTCGGCGTTCTCCTGCAGATAGTCGCGGACATTCTCCTTGCCCTGGCCCAGACGGGTCTCACCGTAGGAATACCAGGCGCCGGACTTCTCGACGATGCCGGCATCCACGCCCAGGTCGATAACCTCGCCGGCGTGGTTGACGCCGGTTCCGAAGATGATATCGAACTCGGCCTGCTTGAAGGGCGGAGCGACCTTGTTCTTGACGATCTTGACGCGGCTGCGGTTGCCGATGTTGTCTCCGCCGGTCTTCAGCGAGCCGATCCGCCGGACCTCCATGCGCACCGTGGTGTAGAACTTGAGCGCCCGGCCGCCCGGGGTGACTTCGGGATTGCCGAAGACCACGCCGACCTTCTCGCGGATCTGGTTGGTGAAGACCACGCAGCAGCGGGTCTTGTTGACGATGCCGGTGAGCTTGCGCAGGGCCTGGCTCATCAGCCGGGCCTGCAGAGCCACGTGGCTGTCTCCCATCTCGCCCTCGATCTCGGAACGCGGCACCAGGGCCGCCACGGAGTCGATGACGATCACATCGAGGGAACCCGAGCGTACCAGCATCTCGACGATCTCCAGGGCCTGCTCGCCGGTGTCGGGCTGGCTGATCAGCAGATCGTTGACGTTGACGTTGAGGTTGCGAGCGTAGTGGACGTCCAGGGCGTGCTCGACGTCGATGAAGGCGGCGATGCCGCCCAGTCGCTGGGCGCTGGCGATTACGTGCAGGGTCAGTGTCGTCTTGCCGCTGGCCTCGGGGCCGTAGATCTCCACGATGCGACCGCGGGGCAGGCCGCCCACGCCCAAGGCGTTGTCGATGGCCAACGAACCGGTGGGAATCACATCGACACGCTGAACCTCGTCGTCGCCAAGGCGCATGATCGAGCCCTTGCCGTATTTGCGTTCGATTTGGGCGAAGGCCGCCTCCAGATTACGGGCCTTGTTCGCCTGCGGCGAATCAGCCATGTGTCTCCTTTAAAAAGAGGGTTTTCGTTGAAGGTCAACGAAACCAGATTAACATAACCCTTCGACATCGGCCAGTGCGCGCGGAGGAACGCTCGCTGTGATACAATACGGGTAACGGGTTCCATTCAAAGATGCGCCGCCTCGGCAAAACCACACCCGAAAGCGGCTTCCAATCCCGCCCGGCTTTGGCACGTTTCTTGCGGAGGGCGACACGCTTAGTCCCAAATGCCCGCGCGAGGGCGCAAGAAACGTGCCAAAGCCTCACCCTCGCGCTAAATGAAACTCCAGCTTGTCCAGCGGCGGTTTTGCCGAGGCGGAGTTCACACCGGGAGCCATCGCGAAGCGCCCACTAACCCCTTGAGAGATGCGGCAAATCAAGCCAAAGATTAACCAGTACGTCATCGTGTCGTTGTTCGCCGCGGTCGTGATTCTGCTGTCGGCGGCGGCTTGCGATTCCGTGGTGTATCCCGAGCCCACCGAGAGCTACAGTGTGGTGGGGGGGTTCGAGCTCACGGCGACCGTGGACGAGCCGGGTCCCCACTCCATCGGCCTCGCCGAGCACGATTACTGGTACCCCTACTCGATGGACATCGACCAGTCGGGCAATCTGCTGGTCACCAACATTCGCGGAGCCTTCCTGGAGCGTTTCGAGCTCCACGAAGACGGCGGCGCCGAGTGGACGGCCTACTGGGCCTGGGGGCGCGGTCGCGAGGAGCACTGCTATCCGCTGTTCGTGACCAACTATGGTCCCGACCCCGACATTGTGGTCGTCTCCGAGGCCTACTCCCTGGACACCGGTGGTCAGTTCCCCGAGGGAGCCAGCGCTTATTACCTGTTATTGCCCGAGCCCGAGCTGCCCGTCTCCCCGTGGCGTCCCGGCTGGAACTACATCTATACCAGCGAACCGCCCTTCAAGCACGGCTACCAGGAGTGGGAGAACCCGGTGCTTCAGCAATACTCGAACATGTACCAGCCCGGCGATGTCACGACGGAACCAGTACCGGGCACGATGATCGTAGTCAGCGACACTTCAAGCGGTATGCTGAGGTTGTTCAACTCGTTGGGTACTTTGCTGGCCGAGGGCGGCGGCATGGGTGATCAGGAAGGTGTATTCCGCCTGCCCCTGGGTATCGATTACGGTCCGGATCAGATGTTGGCCGTCGCCGACACCTGGAACCACCGGGTTCAGCTCTTCGAGATCATCGACACGCCCACCGACGAGGACCATCCCGACTACGTCCCCGGCTACGACAAACAGAAACTCTTCGCCTACCGCCGGACCATCGGCGCCTTCGGCGCGCACAACGGCGAGCTCTCCGCCCCCTACAGTGTCTGCTTCGACACCACGGGCAACGTCTATGTCGCCGACACCCGCAACGCCCGGGTGCAGAAGTACGACGGCGAGGGCAACCTGCTGGCAGTCATCTACGGCGAGGGTGAGTGGCGCCTGCGCATGCCTCTGGATGTGGCCGTCGACGATAACGGTGACCTGCTTGTCCTCGACGCCTTCATCTGGTACGAGCCCTGGGAGCGGGACTTCGAGCCCGACGAGGGGGCGCGGATCATCCGTTTCCGTCGGAACTGACCCCGGACTAGTCCTCTTCGAGCCAGGCGTCGCCCCGACCCTTGGTCGCCCCGCGAGACAGACGGCGCTCCAGGGCCGGCCAATCGAACTCCAGCTCCGGATTATCATCTTCCAGGCGGCGGCGCAGCTTTTCCTCGATGCGCCGCCGCTTGCCCAAGTAGGCCAGGTGGCGCTGGACGACCCGGTCGCCGTCGCGCTCGGAGTGCACCAGTACGGCGTAGGGTCCGCGAAAGCGGATGTAGGGCATTGTCGACCTCCCGAACGAAGCGTCCCACGAACAGCCTAACCGCTTTCTCCACTACGGTCAAGGCCGCCCGCCGACGGCGCGGAAAACCAGTCCCCATCATGATCCCGGACGAACTCACCATAACCGTCGATGAGGCGGAAGCCGGACTGCGCCTGGATCGCTTCCTGGCCGACCGCTTCGCCGCGCGCGGCCTCTCCCGTTCACGCTTGGCGGCCGCCGTCGAGGACGATCTGGTCACCGTCGCGGGAAGGCCCACGGTCAAGGCGCATCGTCTCAAGGCCGGCGAGGTGATCGTCGTCGACGCCGAGGTTCTCGAGGAGCCCGCTCCCATCGACCCCCTCAAGCCCCGGAACCATCCCGACCTGCGTTTGCTGCACCTCGACAATGATCTGGTCGTGGTCGACAAGCCCGCCGGGCTGGTGGTCCATCCCGGCCGCGGTCACCCCGACGACACCCTGCTCAACGCCCTGGCCGCCCGCGGCGTCACCCTGGCCGCTGTGGGCGATCCCGAGCGCCCCGGCGTGGTCCACCGCCTGGACAAAGACACCAGCGGGGTGCTCGTCCTGGCCCGCACCCGCAAGGCTCATCTCGGCCTGACCAAGCAGTTCGCCAAACGCAGCGCGCGCCGGGTCTACCTGGCTCTGTGCCACGGCGTTCCCGAGCCCGCCGCCGGAACCGTCGACGCCCCCCTGGCCCGCCACCGGCGCGACCGCAAGCGCTTCGCCGTCGTCGAGGGAGGACGCCGCGCCGTCACCCACTATACGGTGCTCGAAGCCCTCAGCGTCGCCGGTTTCTCCGCGGCCCTGCTCGAATGCCGCCTCGAGACCGGCCGCACCCACCAGATCCGCGTCCACCTGACCCATCGGGGCCATCCCCTGCTGGGCGATCCCGTCTACGCCACGCGGAGCAGCCGCGCCGCCTCGCGCAAACTGCCTCTCGACGGCCAGGCCCTCCACGCGCACCTGCTGGGCTTCACCCACCCCGTCACCGGCGAGGAGCTGACCTTCACCAGCGAGCCCCCGGCGGCCTTCGCCGAGAGCCTGGACATTCTGCGGGGAGCGTGATCATCGCCCTTGCCGCTTCATTTGTGATGCACTATACTTGGTATTATAGTAGGTCTAACT
>WJMB01000299.1 GCA_014728185.1 Candidatus Coatesiibacteriota bacterium | reverse complement strand
GAGACGGGTCTTGATGCGCACCTGACGCGGCGCGAAGCCGTGGTCCAGGCCCAGGGCGCTGGAGTGGCTGAAGGGCTCCGGGGTGTTCATCTGTACGGCGAAGATGGATAGACTGTGGCTGAGCTCCCGGGAGAGGGACTGTTCCAACGCGGTGCGTCCCACCGGGCTCAACCGCCAACCGTTGTTTCCGTCATTGTAATTGATGGGTGCCATGACTTCTCTCCGGTATTGGTTATGGATCGGGTCGGTGTCGGGCGGGGATTATCGATCCCGCCGGGCGGGGGGTTCCTCGTCGCTCAGGCTCTCCCAGTGCTCCAGTGCGCGACGGTAATGGGGAATAACAATAGAGCCGCCGACGATCAGGGCCACATCCAGGGCCTCGATCAACTCGGCGGTCTCGACGCCTTCCCTGTGACAGCGCGTAAGGTGATATTTGATGCAATCCTCGCAGCGCAGGACCATAGAGGCGACCAAGCCCAACAGCTCCTTGGCTCGCGCCGGAAGGACTCCGTCGCGATAGACGGCGCCGTCCAGGTTGATGAAGCGTTTGGTGCTGCGGCTGCCGAGCTCGAGCAGGCGTTGCTGCTGACGCTCGCGGCGTTCTTCGAAGGACTCGGGAGAGCTCATTGGTTTGAGGATTGACCCTTGAATCCGGTTTTTGTCGACTCAAATGAATCCCATACTCGTCACGTCCGGGCGGATGATAATGCTTGAACCATGGCCCGTCGGTACGAGGACAGGTCAAGCAGACTACTCTAAAACCGTCGATAAATCAAGGTTTTTATAGTTGCCATCTTGACCTTGAGCCCGTCGATGTGCCCGGTGGGTTCCCCCGCTCGTTCACTCTGAGCGGCGGAATAATTGGCGAATGGACTGCGTGCCGCCGGGGTGCGCCCTGACGCGGGACCCGGCCCGGCGAGACCTCCGCAATCCTCTTCCGCAAGCCCCCCTCACCCCCGCCCGGCGTTGGCACGTTTCTTGCGGAGTCTCGGGTCCGTCACGGCGAACGGCCGCCCCACCCTGCTGCAAGAAACGTGCCAACGCCTCCGTTCCGGACGCTCGGGCGGTGTTGTTTCGCGGGGGGGGCGGATTGCGGAGGTCTCGCCGTGGTTATCGTCGATTGCCCGCGGCTTGAAATTGGGGTGAATCGTTGAGGGGGGTCAATCCGGGGTGGTGTTTTCCGGAGGGTGCTCGGCCTGTCGGAGTCGGCGGCGGCGGGTGATCTCCCGGGCCACCTCGGCGCCGACGAGGAGCACGTGGGCGGCGTAGTAGGCCCAGAGGGCCAGCAGGACCACGCCTGTGAGGATGCCGTAGTAGAGTCCCGGGCTCTTCAGGTGGGCCAGGTAGAAGGAGAAGCCCAGCTTGGCGGCTTCGAGGCCCAGGGCGGCCACGGCGGCGCCGACGGCGGCGGCCCGGGCGCCCCCCTTGGTTGTCGGCACCAGTCGGTAGACGAGGAAGAAGAACAGCCAGCTCAGCAGGTAGGGGGCCAGTACGAGGATAATCCGGGCCAGTCCCTTGACGGCCTTGAGCTCCATGCCCCAGAGGCTCCAGTCCGAGGTGGCCACGTGGGCGAAGAGGCCGGTTACCCAGGCGCCGCCGATGAAGAAAGCCAGCAGCCCGACGAGCATCGTCAGGGAGACCAGGCGGCCCTCCCACCAGCGCCGGGGCCGGGCCAGACCGCCGAAGATGTTGTCCAGGGCGCGGCGCACGGCGTCGGTGATCTTCGAGGAGATCCAGAGCAGGGCGACCAGGCCGATCAGGCCGACCTCGAGGCGGTTGGCCACCACCCGTTCGAGCAGGCCCTGGATCAGCAGTTCGCCCTGGGGCACCAGCTCGACGACGGCCTCGCTGATCACGGCGACGGCGCGCTCGCTGGAGCCGATGACGTAACCGGCGACGCTGACGCCGAGCAGGATCAGGGGCACCAGGCTGATGCTCAGGTAGAAGGCCACCCCGGCGGCGGTCAGTCCGCCCTGGTGTTCCTTGAGGTGGGAGCGCAGGACGTCGTAAACGAAGCGCACCGGCGGCCCGAATACGCGGCGCAGGATGTCCCAGGCCCGGGCGAGCCAGACTGGTAGGCCTTGGGAGGGCTTTTGCTTCTCGGTCACGACCTGTTCGGGGGGTCGAGGAGTTCGAGGCGTTCGAGGAGGGCGGGGTCCGGGGCGGGGATCAAGCGGCGGTCGACGAGGAGCCCCTCGTCGACCAGCAGGGCGGCGGCGACCTCGACGGCCTGGGCGGCGGCGGCTGTTTCGCCGGCCAGGGTGAAGTAGCCGCGACCGCCCAGACCCACGGCCAGGCGGACCTCGAGGAGCTCGACGGCGGCGGCCTTGGCGGCGGCGTCGGCGGCGCGCAGGGTGGCGGCGATGTTGAAGGCCTCGACGACGCCCAGAGACGCGCCCCGGGGGGAGGCTCGCGAGGCTCCCAGGGCGCCGGGGAGGTCGGGATGGACGGCGGGCAGCAGGCACTCGCCGACGACGAGTTCTCCGCCGGTCCGGCGGGCGGCGTTGAGGGCGGAGCGCACCTCGCCTACGCGGCCGCGCCACAGCCCGGCGAACTTGCCGGCGCAGAAGGGTCGGGCGAAGATCAGCTCGACGGCGGCGGCCTTGCAGCCAGCGTCGAGGGCGGCCAACCCTCGGGCGACGCTGTAGAGCTCGATCAATCCCAGGGCTGTCTCGGCGGGGCTCATCGGGAAACCTCGAGGGCTAGTTGACGGGAGTCCAGGACGCTCACCCGGCCGTCCAGCGGTGCGTGTAAGGGAACCGCCAGCCGCGCCGTCGCCTCGGCCAGCAACTGTCCGGCGGTGACCTGATCGTTGACGGCGACGTTGGGCTCCGCCGGGTATCCGGTGCCCTGTTGCAGGGCGAGGACCAAGCGCTCAGTTGGCGGCGGATCGATGACGACGGTCGGGCGGACGAAGTCGGCCAGACCGAGGCGGGTCAGCAGGGCCGAAGTCGGCGGGCGGCGTCCGGCGAGGAGGACCGAGCGCTCCTCGGGCTCTTCGACACTCCTGTCGGGCCGGGGGTAGCCTTCGCGCAACTCGAGGGCGACCCGGCGCGGCGAGAGGCCCTCGGGGCAGGCGTAAAGCTCGCAGACGCCGCAGCCCGAACAGGCCCACATCTCCCCGGCCAGCTCAGCCAGTCCCAGGTTGAGCGCCAGGGCGCGCATCCAGCGGTGGGGCCGCACCCGCTGCCCGGCCAGCCAGCGCGGGCAGAGGTCGGTGCAGTAGCGGCACTGGGTGCAGGCGGAGAGGGCCAGCCGACGGTTGAGGCGCGCGTCGCGGTCCAGGTGGCGCGGGATCGGCGAGTCCGGCGGCAGAACGGTATACCCCGCAGTGGTTTTCGATACTCGGCCGACGGCGGGCTCGTCCAGCAGTCCGCCCATCAGTGGGCCGCCCTCGAGGACCGGCGCGTTCCCGTCCCAGCCCGCCGCCTTCAGCAGCGCCTGCGCCGGATAGCCCAGGGGCGCCCGGACGGTCAGGGGACGCCCGACGGCGCCGACGACGCAGACCTGCTTGTGGGTGAAGGGCAGCTCGTTGTCCACGGCCCGGGCCAGGGCGGCCAGCGTTTCGACGTTGAGCACCAGAACACCGACGTCGCCGGGGAGGCCGAAGCGGGGCACGCGGCGACCGGTGACCGTTTCGATCAGCACCACCTCGTCGCCGACAGGATAGGCGTCGGCCAGCTCGACCAGCTCGACGCCCTCGCCCAGCGCAGCGCGCAACGCCCTCCAGGCTTCGCGGCGTTTGGGCTTGGCGGCGACGATTCGTCGACGCGCACCCACGGCGGCGGCGGCCAGTTCGAGACCCCGCAGGACCAGCTCCGCCGCCTCCTCGCAGAGCCGGGTGTCTTTGATCAGGAGGGGCTCGCACTCGGCGGCGTTGGCGATCACCACCTCGGCGAGGCGCTCCAGCTTGGCGTGGGTGGGAAAACCGCCGCCGCCGCAGCCGACCAGACCGGCGGCGCGGCAGCGTTCGCGGATAACCTCGGCTGTCGGGGTGGTCGCCATGGTCGGTCAGTCAGCGCCGGGTGACCAGGCGCAGCCCAAGGGCGTTGAGGGCGTCCCGGGCCGCCGGTGTGATGATGGCCCGCGGGGTGACGGGTAGCTCGCCCAGACCGGCCCGGGCGGCGGCGCGAACGTCGTTCTCCGTCACCAGGTCCAGCGGGGCGACTCCGGTCGAACCGCCGAGGACCCGGGGCTCGCGCCCCCCCGCCGAGATCAGGCCCACCGGTGTCGGCGTACGACGCTCGGCGGTGACCAGCCGCGCCGCCGGCGGTGGGGTCGTTTCGGCAAGGCGCACCGTGTCCCCGGTTTCCAGGTTGGCCGCGTTGGCCTCGTCGGTGTCCAGGTGCAGCTCCAGGCGGAAGTCATCGCGGACCCGGACCAGCACCTGGTCGAAGCGCACCCCGCGCCAGCCGTCGGCGATCAGGCTGATCCGCGAACCATCGGTCAGACCCAGGGCCGCCGCCTCGGCGGGGTCGCAGTGCAGGTGGCGGTCGGCGACTGTCACCTGGTCGCCGAGCCGCAGCTCGCCCGTCGGGCCGACCAGGATCGGCGGCTCGGCGAAGATCACCGCCCCGCCGGGCCGCACCTCGCACGGGTTGCCCAGCCGGGCCAGATCGCTTCTCGCCAGCTCGACCGTCGTCTTCTCCCGCGGCGGACCGAGGATGCGCAGGCCCAGCACCTCCTTGACCCCCACCAGGCGCAGGGTCTCTTCGGCGGCGAACTGCCCCGGCTGCCGCAGCGGCCGCAGCTCGGTCAGCCGCGCCCCCGGTCCCAGCAGGACCTCGAGGGTGCTCCGGCAGATGTGCAGGTGCCTGCCGCTGACGCCCACCGGGATGCGCCGGGGGTCGATCTCGACCTCCCGGGGCGACGGCGCGGGACCGTGG
>WJMB01000298.1 GCA_014728185.1 Candidatus Coatesiibacteriota bacterium | reverse complement strand
TCCCCACAAATCTCCGACATCGACTGGTCGGATACGGTGACGCGGCGATCCACCGAGGAGAGCAGGTTGGATAGCTGGAAGGACCCCCTGTGACCGTCTTCCTCTTCACCGACATCGAAGGCTCGACGCGCCTCTGGGAGCGCCACGGCCGGTCGATGACGACCCTGCTGGAGCGTCACGACCGTCTGCTCTCCGAGGTGATCGCCGCCCACGGCGGCCGGGTGCTCAAGCATCTGGGCGACGGCGTCTTCGCGGTCTTCGAGGACGGCGACGGAGCGCTGGCCTGTCTGCTGGAGCTCCAGCGCCGCCTGGGCTCCGAGGACTGGTCGCCTCTCGAGGAGCTGCGGGTGCGCTCGGCTCTGCACGCCGGCCAGGCCGAGCGACTCGGGGAGGACTTCTTCGGCCCGGTTATCAACCGCACGGCGCGGATCATGGACGCGGGCTGGGGAGGACAGATATTGCTCTCTCCGGAGGCCGCCGAGGAGTGCGCGGTCCCGCCGGGCGGCGAGCTCGTCGACCTGGGCACGCACCAGTTGCGCGATCTGGCCCGGCCCCAGCGCATCCTGACCCTGGACCACCCGGAGCTGCCGCTGCGCCGCTTCCCCGAGCTTCGCACCCTGGGCAACCGGCCCAACAACCTGCCGTCCCAGGCGACGCCCTTCGTCGGGCGCGTCGAGGAGCGGCGGGAGCTGCACAAGCTGCTTGACCGGGCGGAAATGGGACCGGTCACGGTCACCGGCCCCGGCGGGATGGGCAAGACCCGCCTGGCGCTCCAGGTGGCCGCCGAGCGCGTCGACCGCTACGACGACGGTGTTTACTTCGTCGCCCTGGCGCCCCTGGAGGACCCGGAGCAGCTCGTCCCGGCGGTGGCCGAGGCGCTGAGCTTCTCCTTCTATCCCGGCGGCGAGCCCCGGGAGCAGTTGCTGACCCACCTGCAGAACAAGCAACTGCTGCTGGTGCTAGACAACTTCGAGCACCTGACCGCGGCGGCGACGCTGCTGGCCGAGATCGCCGAACGCTGCCCCCGGGTGCGCTACCTGGTCACCAGCCGCGAGCGGCTCAACCTGCGCGGGGAGCAGCTCTACGCCATCGACGGCCTACAGTTCCCCAAACACTGGGAGCCGGCCCCCCAGGACCACTACAGCGCCCTGCACCTCTTCCTGGAGAGCGCCCGACGGATGCAGCCCGACTTCGTCATAACCCCGGGCAACGTCCGTCCGGTGATCCGCATCTGCGAGCTGGTCGGCGGGATGCCCCTGGGGCTGGAGCTGGCGGCGAGCTGGGTGCGGACCCTGGAGCCCGAGGAGATCGCCGGCGAGATCGCCGAGGGGATGGACTTCCTGGAGAGCGAGCTGCGCGACATGCCGGCCCGGCACCGCAGCCTCCACGGCGTGGTCGACTACTCCTGGCGCCTGCTCGACGACGATGAGCGGCGCCTGTTCCGCTCCCTGGCCGTCTTCCAGGGTGGTTTCGACAAGACGGCGGCCCGCAAGGTCCTCGGCGTCGGGGCGCGGTCACTGTTGCCGTTGGTGGATAAATCCCTGCTCAACCGCGATTCGGGCGGGCGCTACCAGCTCCACGAGGTGGTGCGCGCCTACGCCGAGGAGCGCCTGGCCGAGGAGCCCGAGCTGCGCGCCGAGTTGCGCGAGGCCCACGCCCGCTACTACATCGACGCCTACTCCGGGCGGATCCATGAGGCCGGTTTCGGCGATCCGGAGAAGCGGCGTGAAATCCACCGCGAGGACGGCAACCTGACGGCGGCTTATCGCTGGTGCGTAGAGAGCGGGGAGCGCGAACCGCTTAACGGCTTCCTGCCCAGCTTCAGCATCCTCTACCAGAGCCAGAACCGCTACACCGAGCTGATCGAGCTGCTCGACTGGGCCTTCGACGAGCTGGGCGGCGGGTCCGATTCACTGGAGGGTAGACTGCACCGCTTCCGGGGCACGGCCCGTTACCGCAGCGGGTCGATCCCCGAGTCCATCGAAGATATGGAGCGCGCCCTGGCGATCTTCGATGAACTGGGCGACGAGCGGGAGCTCTACGCCACCTGCTACCAGCTCGGCGCCGCCCATTTCCGCACCTACAACTTCGACCAGGCCCGCGAGCTCTTCGAGCGCGCCCTGGAGCTTTCCCGCCGCCTGGAGCGCAGGGACCTGGAGGCCAACGGATTGGCCGCCCTGGGCGATCTCGAGAACGGCCGCGGCAATTACGACGAGGGCTTCGTGCTCTGCAACCGGGCCCTGGAGATCCTGCGCGAGGTCGGCGACAGCATCAGCCAGATCCACGTCCTGATCACCATCGGCGACATCCATTACCACCGCCGTGATTACACCCTTTCCGAACTGAGCCACCGCGAGGCGGCGGAGCTCGCCGACGATCAGGCTTACCGCTGGGGCTCGGCCCTGGCACGCTCCGGGCTCTGCGCCACCCTGCGCGACAACCACCGCCCCGAGGAAGCCCTGGCCGTCGGCCGCCGCTCCCTGGAGCTGTTCACCGAGATCGGCGCCCGCTCCTGGCGGGCCAACTGCCTGCACGAAACCGCCGAGGCTCTGACCAACCTGGGGCGCTGGGAGGAGGCGGCGATCAATCTCAGCCGGGCCGCCGAGCTCTACGCCGAGCTCAAGCTCGGCGCCTACGGCATCCTGGTCGAGATCTCGCGCGCCCGGCTGCTCTTCCACCAGGGCCGCTTCGGCGAGGCCGCCGGGTTGATCGAGAACCTTCAACCCCGGATGAGCGATGAAGGCTTGAGTTTCGACGCCCGCCGGGTGAGCCTGATGCGCTGCTGGTGCGAGCTGGAGCTGGACCAGACTCCGATCGCGACTGTCACAGCGGCCCTGGAGGAACTCGCCGACGGTGACGACCTGATGGCCCTGGGCGCCCGGGTCGCCCTGGCCCGCCTCGCCCGGAAAGCCGGCGAACTCGACGAACGCCGGGAGCGCGTCACCGCAGCCTTCGAGCTGTTCAAAGGCAAGGCCGCCGACGACGAGATCCTGCTGCTGACCCTCGAGCTGTTCCGCGAGCCCCCCCTCGTCGAGCGCGACACGGCCCTCGCCCTGGCGTCCCTGATCGCCCGGCACCCCCAGGCCCCGCGCCACTTCGCCCGTCGCGCCGCCGAGACCGCCCGGCAGAGCGAACTGGAGTTTGATCCCGTCGACCTCGATGGGGACGGCTTCACCCCGGCGCTGCTGGGTCTGTTGGAGCGCGGCCGGGGCGAAATAACGAACGGCGGATAGTTTCCTGTACGGGTCGAGCTTGAGGTAGGCCCGTTGGCGAGGGTGATCCCCAAGGCGTGTTGGACAGACGGGAGGACCTTCAGGTCCTCCCGTTAGCATCGCGTCGGCCGAGGCGGACCCGTCGACGATCCACGGCCATCCGGAAACGGCGATTCGCAAGACCCGTCCTACAGGCTGCCGGTCTCGATCTCGAGGTTCGGGTGGTCCGCCGTGAGACGCCGCCGGGTCAGCTCCACGGCGTCGGGGTTGATGTCGATGCAGATCCAGCCGCGCCCCAACTCCTCGGCGGCCGCCGCCGTCGTCCCGCTGCCGGCGAAGGGGTCCAGCACCACCCCGCCGGGGTTCGACGAAGCGGCGATGATCCGCCGCAACAGCTTCAGCGGCTTCTGGGTCGGGTAACCCAGGCGCTCCCTGACCGAGATATGCCCGCCCGAGGGGATGTCGAGCCAGTAGTCCTCGACGAGCTTGCCCTGCTCCAGGTAGGCGGCGCGAACCTCGGCGTCCCGCAACCGGCCCCGGCTCTTCCAGATGCGCCCCTCGGGGCGGCCCCGGTCGGTATGCAGGGCCTTGTAGGGCACGCGGACCTCGTCGGCGTTGAAGGTGAAGCCGTCCCCCTTGGTGTAGCGCAGCAGGGTGTCGTGCTTGCGGGGGAAGTCCCGCCGCGCCGCCGAGGGACCGGTGTAGCACCAGGCGATCTCGTTGCGGAAGCCGCCGACGCCGAAGACGGCGTCGAGCAGCACCTTGAGGTAGTGGCCGGCGCCGGGGTCGCAGTGCAGGTAGAGGGTGGCTCCGGGGCGCAGCGCCCGACGCAGCTCGAGCAGTCGCCGGGCGAGGTGGACCAGGTAGGCTGCCAGATCGTTGGGACCGTATAGCTCGAGCAGGGTCTCCAGCAGGCGACGCGGGGCGGCCGCCCCGTCCAGACCAGCCAGTTCGGCGAACTCGCGCTCGCTGTCGGCGGTCCAACTCCAGGTGTCGTCGAAGGCCCGGCGGCGAATCACCCCGTCCGGAGTGCGGAAGGCGCTGTCGTAGGCGGCTTTCGAGTTGAAGGGCGGGTCCAGGTAGACCAGGTCGACGGCGCCGTCGGCGACGCGCTCCGCCAACACCCGGAGGCAGTCGCCGATGTGGAGCTGGCGGGTCGTTTCACTCACGGTTGGAAGGGTGGAGGGGGGTTAGCGGCAGGGCTAGAGGGACAGGTACCAGTCGAGGATGATCCCGCCGGCCAGGTAGGCCGTCATGGCGCCCACGGCCAGGAAGGGCCCGAAGGGCAGCTCGCGCTCGCCGGTGACCGCCCAGCGCACGCCGCCGACGATCGCCCCCAGGACCACGGCGATGAAGGCGGCCAGCAGGACCTCGCGCCAGCCGACGAAGGCCCCCGCCGCCGCCAGCAGCTTGAGGTCGCCGCCGCCCATAGCCTCGCGCTTGAAGATCAGCTTGCCCAGCAGGGCGAAGATGAGCAGCAGTCCGCCGCCGACAAGCACCCCGAGCAGGCTGTCCAGGGGTCCCAACCCGAAGGGGTAGAAGCTGGCCGCGAAGCCGATCATCAACAGGCCCACGGTCAGGCCGTTGGGGATTATCCCATGCTCGACGTCGATCAACGCCGCCGCCAACAGGCCCGTGAAGAGCAGGCAGCCGACCACGGACTCGAAGCTGAAGCCGAAGCGGAAGAAGACCCCCAGCCAGCCCAGGGCGTTGCCCAGCTCGACCAGCGGGTAGCGGGGGCTGATCTTCTCCTTGCAATGGGAGCATCTGCCGCCCAGGGTGAGGAAGCTGAGCACCGGAATCTTCTCGTCGGCGGTCAGCGGCGTCTCGCAGTGGGGGCAGTAGCTGCCCGGGCGCACGATGGAGAGCCGCCGCGGCAGGCGGTGGATGAGAGTGTTGGCGAAGCTGCCGATGACCAGCCCCAGCAACAGCACCAGGAAGGCGGCGACGAAATGGTACACGGGTCTCCCGGCGGAAGAGCGACACACCATCTTACCACAGCGCGACCGCCCGCGGGGCGCCTTGACCGCCGTCGCGGCCCCTGCTAAACTCGATTCGAATCCGACCCACTCCCGCGGGAGCCCGCCGTGAAACGCCTGCTGAGCTACCTGCCCCATGTGATCATCACCATGGCCGTGCTGCTGGCCCTGGGCGCCTTCGTCAACGAGGCCGCCGCCGGAATCGAGGAGCTGCGCGGCGAACTGGCCGCCATCGAGAGCGAACTCGCCGAGCAGCGCGCCGCCCGGGACCGCGTCCGCGACCAGGAGCTGGGCATCCTGGCCGAGCTCCAACTGCTCCAGCAGCAGGCCGAGAAAGGCCGGGCCAGCATCCAGCGGCTCAAGGGCGCCGAGGAACAAGCCGCCGCCCTGGTCGCCGAGAACCGCGCCGCCATCGAGCGCCTCGAACGCCAGGCCGATGAACGCCGCGAACTCCTCGGCCGCCGCCTCTCCCTGCTCTACATGATCGGCCGCGACGGCGGCAACCGCTTCGTGCTCAGCGCGACCGACTTCGCCGCCATGGGCCGCCGCTTCCTCTTCCTCAAAGCCTTCGCCGCCCAGGACCGCGAGATCTTCGACGAGATCAAGCGCGCCGTCGCCGAACAGCAACGCCACGGCCTCGAACTCGAACAGGCCCTCGAGCTCCTCGAACGCTCCCGCGCCGAGGCCGAGAAGGAACAGGCCCTCTATGAAGAGGACCTGGAGCGCAAGCGCGACCTCCTCGAGAAGGTCCAGCGCGAGCGCTCGGCCTACGAGGCCGTCATCCGCGAAAAAGAACGGGCGATGACCAGCCTGCAGTCCAAGATCAACGACATCATCGCCGCCCAGGCCTCCGCCGAGACCGGCCGCGACCTCTCCGCCGCCGATATCCCCGACGCCGGTGTCTGGACCTCCGAGGTCCCCAGCCTGCGCATCTGGCCCACCGAGGGCCGCATCATCCGCTACTACGGCCGCGTCGAGGACCCCGTCTACGGAACAACCACCAAGTCCGACGGCATCGACATCGCCGCCCCCTCCGGCCAGTACTTTGTCTCCGTCCTTCCCGGCGAGGTCATCTACGCCGACTGGTTCCAGGGTTACGGCAAGATGCTCATCATCGCCCACGACGACGGCGTCCACACCGTCTACGCCCACGCCGAGTCCCTGCTGGTGGGCGTCAACGACGTGGTGACCGAGGGCCAGCGCATCGGCCGGGTGGGCTCGACGGGGTCGATCACCGAGCCCAGCCTGCACTTCGAGATAAGAAAGGCCGGCCGGGCCGTGGACCCGCTGGCCTTCCTGGCGCAGTAGTACAAACACCACTCAACCAAGTATAAGGCCCCGCCACCGCGGGGCCTATGCTTAAATAAAGCCACATCATAAATACCAATAATAACCACTAATGCATAATCCAGCAGGGAGTTTGTTATGTATGTAGTTCTGCGAAATATACTCATAAAACGTAAATCTTTGAGAAAACGACAGCTACATATGATATTTGCTTACGCCATAAAACAAAAGCTAACCGTGAGTTCATGAAGCATTAAAAAGCTGTTCTTATAGGTTACGTTGAACTGCATACAGACATCGGGAAGTAAGATACGGCTTCGTGATTCAGGACGCGACTGCTCGTTTGTGATCACCGTCACGTCATGAGCCATTGCAAACGCCACAAGCCAGCCATCGGCTTCGGTTGCGAACTTGGCCTTGGCCGGGTCGGTATACTGCGTATTGCGCTGCATCCAAAGCATCACACGTTTGTAAGAATCGGATACGGCTTCCTCATTTGTGTCCAGGAAAAATTCCGATGGTATCATTGTCACGATCCAATTTTTTAGGTCTTCAACCTCCCCCTTCCCTTCTTTTTCCCTCTTCTTTTCAGCCTCATATCCTACTAATAATTCCTCTTTGACCTTGTCAATGCTGTGAACAACTCCTGCGCTGTGGTGATGTATCAAACTGTCCCAAAATCCCGGACATATAGCGAAAGCATAGTAGCTATTCTTTGCTGCAATGAATACATCCGAATCTAATACGTAGGGGCTCACGGTAGAGTTACCCCCAGTCGATTCGCGTATTCCTGAAACAAACCCCCGCGCAGCCCTGTTAGATCATACGCCTCCTTGAAACTCACTCGGCCGCCCTTCGCGGCGAGGATAACCTGAATGGCAAACCGCTCACCCACACGTGTGTTTTGATTGTTATAGAAATCGCCGCCTCCTTGTCCCTTCCTCCGGTGTAGTTCTTTGGCGATGTACTCCTCGTAGAAGCTGAAGAAAGTCTCTCGGCTCACGAGGTGCAGGTCCAAGGCGCGCCGGCCGGCCACGATGGGGCTGACCTTGAACCGTCGAGCGATACTCTTGAAAGGCGATTCCTCATGTCGCACCTTGGGCCAACACATACTCAGCTCTTCCGCCGGCACTAGAAACTCCGCTGCCACCCGATCGCACCACGCCTCAATCTCCTGCGATGGCTGCACGGTCAATCCAGTATCGGTCAACGCGCTTTTACCCAGCCAGATGTGCGCCAGCTCATGAGCCAACGTAAACATCTGCGCCGATTTTGCGTCGGCCCCATTGACAAACACCAGTGGCGCGTACTCATCACTCAGTGCGAAACCTCGGAACTCCTCAACATCAAGTTTACGATGCGTGTTGTTCCCCACCACACCGTTAACGACAGCCATGATACGGATTTTTTCTATCGTTCTTCGCAGTTCGCTAACTGCACCCTGCCATGTGGAAACAGACGCCGCCCACCCCGTCATTATGAAGTGGACGCCCAATCATCATGACCGCTACCCATCCCTTCGCCGTCGATCCCAGACCGGCGTATTTGGCATATAGCAATGTTATTCAATGACTTGAGCGCATATAGCACAGTCTTCATAGTTTTTCGAGATTTGGACGATGACTCCCTTGCGTTCTGTGTGTTAAAAAGCATATACTAATATACGGTTGGCGTTCATTCGCCAAAATGAGTGTATCGATGAAACAACAAACCTAATTCCCCTCAGGTGAGGTTATCGCGGTCGGGCGGCCCCGCCGGACCCCTTCCCCTCCCAACCTCATCGTGAATGAAGCGGCGACCGCGCCGGACCGACCGTCGCCCGGCGGCTGTAACCGCCCGCCGACCAAAATGCCTCCGCCAAATCCACCCGGTTATCGCCAAGGGACTCGTCTCAACACCGAGGAGACCGACGATGAGCTACCTCGAGGTCGGCATTACCTGCCCGTACTGCCAAATGCTCACCCAACCGACCATCAAGCACCGCAGCACCATCCCTCTGGCCCTCGACGGCGTGGTGCGCGAGAAGGGCGACTGCATGCTCTTCACCGTCGCCCAGTGCCCCAACTGCGCCAATCTGCTCTACTTCGCCGTCAAGGGCTTCTATAAGAAGGTCCGGGGCCGTCGCGGCGGCGAAACCGGCGGGCTGAACAACCAGCGCCTGATCTATCCCAGCTATATGCAGCTCCAGCTAGACCACCGCGTGCCCCCGGCCTTCGCCCGGGCGGCCAAGGAGGCCTACACCTGCCTGGACATCAGCCCCACCGCCAGCGCCCTGCTCAGCGTCCGGCTGCTGCGCCGCGTGCTGAGAACCTTCTTCACCAAGGAAAGCTCCGAGCGCAATCGCGAGGAACGCGTCACCCTGAGCGACGATATCGATCACTTCCTCATCCATTACTCCGGGGCGCGGATACTCAAGCGCAGCCTGGAGAAGATCCGCGAGTTCGGCAGCCTGGCCGCGCTCTCCAATACCGGCGGGCTGCCCGAGGACCTGGAGGTCTGCCGCGAGGAGGCCCGTTTCATCATCGAATTCATCGTCAACGAGCTGTTCAGCTTCGCCTTCATCCTGCCCCGCAAGCAGCAGGAGATGGAGGCCATGCTGAATCGCGCCGCCCGCAACTACGAGTTCGTCGAATAAACGAAGCTCCACCCCCTACTCCGCGGAAGAGCCCGACGGCCGGGCGACGACGAGCCCCGGCCGTCGCCTTGGTACACAGCGAAAAGCAGGCCGGGTGGATGGTTTGAGCCGCGAACCAACCCCGGGGCGTCATTGCATGTACTCGACGTCATGGCGCGGTAGCGGATCGGAACGTCTGCGGAGAAAACAGCCGGACCCCGTGGGGGTCCGGTTGAGCATCCCGGTGCCGGCGGCGGCTCAGGCCGTTGAGAGAACGGGGCCTTTTCAGACCCCGCGCTTACTTGGGAAGAATGACGGCGGGGGAAGCGATTCCCCCGCCTGACAACGCTCGACCTCCAGCCCTAAGCGCTTAGGCGCGCCGAGGGTCAATAATCGGGCGGCTCATCGTTGTTCCACATCTCGAGCTTTATCCTGAGTGAATCGTCGGGCTGGATTTCCCAGATGACCAGGTACTTGCCGGTGTCGGTAATCGGGAAGGGCGGCCCGGGGACGTTCAGCGTCAGTTCGTAGGTGCCGATCTCGTGGATGAGGTCGCCGGCGGTGAACACTTCAATGATCGTCGAGTTGATGGAGACGACCTCGAAACCGGCTTCGCGGGCGGCCTTTTCGTTCTCGATGAAGGCGTCCCGACCGATGATCATCGGCTCGTTGTTCGGGAGGACGACGACATCCTCGGCGTAGAACGAAGCCACGGTTTCGTAGTCATCTTCGATGGAGGCCTGGTCGATCAGGGCGTTGGCTTCTTCGATTCGCTCGATGATTCGCTCGACAAGATCATCGTGATCGGCGTTCGATACCGGAGCGGCGAGGCTGACGGCGCACAAAACGAGGATTGCGATACCTGACAGGACACATCTCATCGGCGCTCTCCCTGGTTGGTTGAAGGGGGATACGACGCTTCGCCGCGGAGCGTGAGGGCGGGGTGGGGTTGCGTCGGGCGATTCGCATCTCTTCTCTGATCGAGCAATACGAAGGAAACGCCCGCGCGTCAGCCCCCGCAACGCAAAGCGGGGCCTTTTCAGGCCCCCTGCTTCAACAGGCAAAATGGTGGAGGCGGGGGGAATCGAACCCCCGTCCGATAACGCTCGACTTCCAGCTCTACATGCTTAGCCGTGCTTGCGATTCGCCGCCGGGCAGGGCCGCGGCTACCTCAGCCCGGTCGCTAGTCCCTTCC
>WJMB01000297.1 GCA_014728185.1 Candidatus Coatesiibacteriota bacterium | reverse complement strand
CTGTTTGTGCGTTGCCTGGTGGCATCAAAGATGTTCTCTAAGCGGACGCATCAAATAGAACGCTCTGCTTCGGGAAGTAGCGATTCCTGATTTGGATCCCGAGCATCTCAGGTAATATGAGACTAAACGCCTCTTTAAAAACTGCGACTTTAGTAGATATCAAAACGTTTGCATATCGAGCTGGAGCCCTTCGTGAGGTGATTGTCGGCACTTCAGTTCTAAATGCCGCTCTTTGGCGTTTTCGACGTAGATTCAGTTTCAGGTGATAATCCCCTCCCGCTTTATGGCGATCAACCTCGCCTTGAACTCAGTTTGCGTGAACCCGGAGGCTGTTCGCTCCGCCCAAAAGTTTTGTATTGGTAGGGAGTGATATGCTAACAGCGGGCTATCGCCTGGTTTAGAACCTATGACAGCCAGCCGGCCTCTCGAGTTGACGGCTTCCGTCGAGTGTTTATCGAGACCTTCTACTCGATGCGGCTCTCTATGGTTACAAATGCCGGTCCAGTTTTTTCGATATCCGTCAAAGGTTTGTCCATGTCCCATGATCTTCCAGCCATCTAGACCCACTAGCATCCTGGAAAGGCAGTCTTCCGCAAGTCGACAAAAACCGCCCCGGGGGGCGGTTCGTTTATCTGTTGTTGCCGAGGGGGTTGGTCGCTCGGTCCTCTAGTCGTCCATGTTGTAGCTCTTGATCAGGCCCCAGGTGCGCATGGCCACGCCGCCGCCGTCTTCGGAGGGTTCGGTCAGGTAGGGGACGAATTCGACCTCGCCCCAGACGCTGCGGTCGTAGTAGTCGTAGATGCCCTGGGCGATGAGCTGCTCGTTGGTGGTCTCCCACCAGTTATAGGTGGCGTCGACGTTGTAGATGGAGTCGTTGATGATGTTGTACGGGTTGTTGCTGTAGATGTTGTTGTAGTTGATCAGCGGCGCGCTGTCCATCAGGTAGATGCCGCCGTCGTAGGAAAGGCCGGAGCCGTTGCCGGTGATTGTGCAGCCGGTGATATCGGGTGAGGTGCCGCTGTTGACCGAGATGCCGTGCTGAGAGCAGTTGCTGATCTCGAGGTGCTCTATGGTGGAGGACATCGCCGCGCCCATCGTCATGCTCTGCATCAACAGGCCGTCCTTGGCGTACTCGATACGGCACATCGACAGGGTAACGGTGTTGTTGCCCTCGATAACCAGCGCGCCCCAGTCCCCGGCGAAGGGGATGGCCTCGTTGGAGGTGAACAGGATCGGCCAGCCCGGCGCGCCCTCGGCGATCAGGGCACCGTCGGAAACGATGATCTCCGCGCCTTCGCGGTAGCCGCCGTCCAGGGTCACCTTGTCGAAGCGCACGGTGACGCCGTCCTCGATGCGCAGCGTGGCGCCGTTGCGGATGTAAAGGTTGCCGAAGACGACGTAGGGCGAGCCGTCGATATCCCAAACGGTGTCGGTGGAGATGTCTTCTTGCAAAATCGCTGTGTAATCGGCGTTCAGGTTGTCCACGGCGCCGACGGCGCCGACGACGGCGAGGATGAGCAGCAGGTACCCAGGCTTCATCGCTCCTCCCCTGAGGTGGTTATACGTGGAAGGACCCAGACGGGATTAGCTGACCGATCGGGTCAATTCATACCGACCGGGAGTTCAAGATCGAACCCGTACCGTCTGGCCGCAATCAGGTTGGTGAACGAATGGTTATGGAAAAGGGCGTGCTGAGATCGTCTCTTAAGACAAACTATTAGTTAGCACAAAAACCAGGCCGGGTCAAGGCGGCCGGGGGCCGCAAAGGCCGGTCAATCGGGTCGCAGGGCCGGTCAGAATGGGCGTTCACCGCACACAGCGCAGCCGTCGCCTGTACGGTGCTGAATCCTAAATACCGAGCAGCAACGGCCAGAGGGCGTCACGCCCGAAGCCTTCGGCGGCCGAGTACTCCAGGGGACGAGTCCCCAGGGCGCGGCTCCAGGCCGCCAGGTTTTTGGCCCGGGCGTTCTTGGAGAGCTTGTCGGCCTTGGTGGCCACGGCGAGCAGGGGATAGCCCAGGCCGGTAAGCCACTCCCAGGCCTCCAGGTCGGCGCTTTTACCCGGATGGCGCAGGTCGCAGACCAGCGCCACCCGCTCGAGGCTTGAGCGCCGGGCGTTGAGATAGGCGTTCATCAGTTCGTCGAAGCGCCGACGCTCGCCGCGCGAGGCCTGGGCGTAGCCGTAGCCCGGGGTGTCGACGAGGAGAAGCCGTCGCCTGGCGCCGCCGCAGACCAGCTCAATGCGGTAGAAGTTGACCAGACGGGTCTTTCCCGGCGTGTTGCTCTTGCGGGCCAGGTTCTTGCGGTTGACCAGGGAGTTGATCAGGCTGCTCTTGCCCACGTTGGAGCGCCCCACCAGGGCGACTTCGGGCTCGAGAGGAGGCGGCAACTGATCCGGCCGCCCACAGCTCAGACTCAACTCGGCGCTGTGGATCTTCTGTTTCATGCATCCCGCGCGGTTTGGTGTTTTCTATTCCGGGGCCGGGCCGACCGGCTCGGGGGCGTTCCACATAGGATCGAGGCGGTGTCCTTCAACGCCGCCTCGTCCCGTATGTATCCCATCGCGATTCGCTCGTGGTCCCGGCTAATCATCGTCGCCATCGGCGACGTCGGCAGTCTCAAAGGATTTGTCGTCCGATTCCTCGGCTTCCTCGCTGGAGTCCGCTTCGGCATCGGTCTTTTCTTTCTCGCTATCATCCTCATCGCCTTCGTCACCGGGACCGCTGTAATCCTCGAACTTCAGGGCCGATCCCGCTTCGGCTTTGGCTTTGGCGGCGGCCTCTTCTTCCTCGGCGCTGTCATCGACCACGAAGCGGCTGAAGTCCTTGCCGACCTCGTAGATGCCCTCGGAGTGGAGACCTGTTCCGGCGGGAATCAGCCGGCCGACCAGGACGTTCTCCTTTAGTCCGCGCAGGAAGTCGCGCTTGCCCATCACGGCGGCGGCGGCCAGCACCCGGGTGGTGTCCTGGAAGCTGGAGGCGGAGAGGAAGCTCTCGGTGGAGAGGCTGGCCTTGGTGATGCCCTGGAGAACGGGGTGGGCCGTGGCCGGGCGTCCGCCCTCCTCGATGATGGCCCGGTTCTCGTCACGGTAGGCGTGACGGTCGACGAGCTCCTTGGGCAGGAAACGGGTGTCGCCGATCTCATCGATCTTCACCCGGCGCAGCATCTTGCGGACGATGATCTCCATGTGCTTGTCGTTGATGGTCACGCCCTGCAGACGGTAGACCTCCTGGATCTGATTGACCAGGTACTCCTGGACGACGGTGGACCCCTTGACGGCCAGCAGGTCGTGGGGGTTGATGTCGCCCTCGGTCAGGGGGTCGCCGGCGCTGATCTCGTCACCCTCGAAGACGATGACGTGCTTGCCGAAGGGCACCAGATACTCACGCTGCTCGGCCTCGTTGGTGACGACCAGGCGGCGTTTGCCCTTCTTGGGCTGACCGAAGGCCACGCGGCCGTCGATCTCGCTGATGGTGGCCGGGTTCTTGGGCTTGCGGGCCTCGAGCAACTCGACGACGCGGGGCAGGCCGCCGGTGATGTCCGAGGTCTTGCCCGACTCCAGGGCGATCTTGGCCAGCACGTCGCCGGCGCGGACCTCGTCGCCGTGGTGGCAGAGGATGTAGGCGCCGATGGGAACGGGGTAGACCTCTTCCCGCCCCTCGAACTTGTTGGCCAGCTTGTCGAAGGCCAGCTTAATATCGCCCTGGCTGGCGTTACGGGGCACCTCGAGAATCTCGTAGTAGTTGGGCGGGTTATTGTCGTCATACGTCTTGCGGGCCTCGGGGTCGGTGAGGACCTCGAGGGCCTTGTCGAGAACCGGATCGGCTTCGTCGGTGTCCGCGGTCAAGCGGCGGTAGGCCTTTTCGATAGCCCGGCTTCCGGTGCTGCGACTGACGCCCAAATGCTCGTAGAGGCTGGGCTCACCGATCTCTTCGTCGTATTGATGGCGGCTCTCGGGTTCGGAGAGCGCTTCGTGAGCTTCGTTGACGCGCTCCAGCCGGTACTCGTAGAAGGTTTTGCGATCTTCGTAGGCGGCGGTGACGGCCTTTTCATTGGCGTCGGGGGAGACGTCGAGAACCTGGTAGTAGCTGGTCTTGCCGGCTTCGTCATAGGCGCGGCGCTTCTCTGGATCGCTGAGGATGCCGTAGGCCTTGTTAAGCTGGCGCAAACGCGACTCGATATCCGGGTTGAGCGCTTTGAGACTGGAGAGGAAAGCCTGGCGGATGGTTTCGTCGTCGGCCTCCCGGGAGACGCCCAGCCGCTCGAAGAAGTTGGCCGGATGCTCGTCGTCGTACTCCTTGCGCTTCTGCGGCTCGTGGAGGACGTTGTAGGCCTTCTTGACCTCTCGGGTGACCTCTTGCTTCTCGAGCTCCTGGTAGGTGTTGTTGATGCGATCGGTCGAGGCCCAGCGTTTGACGCCCAGAATCTCGTAATGACTGAACGGGGTCTCGTCTTTGTAGCGCTGGCGGCGCTCCGCGTCGGCCAGGGCGTCGTAGGCCTCGTGGATGGCGTCGACGTCGACGCGGACGCCCTTGACCAGGATCTGGGGGTGGAGCTTCTTATCCTTGTACTCGGTGATCACGCGCTGGATCCGCTCCGAGCTTTCATCGAGCTCTTCGGTCATCGTGACGCCCTCGATGATGTCGATGAACTCGATGCGGCCGTCCATGGTGGCCAGGATCGGGCTGGTGTAGGGGTCCCAGGAGAGCAGAACGGTGCCCTTCTTGACCTTCTGGTTGTGCTCGACCTTGATCTCGGCGCCGTAGGGTACGTCGTACTTGATCAACTCGTTGTCGTTGCGGTCATAGAGGACGATGCGACCGTTGCGGCTGTTGGCCAGACGCCGGCCGTCACGGTCGGTGATGATGTCGATGCTGTGCAGCTCGACCCGGCCCGATCGCTTGCTCTTGGCGTCGGTCTGCTGGATGATGCGGCTGGCGGTACCGCCGATGTGGAAGGTTCGCAGCGTAAGCTGGGTGCCCGGCTCGCCGATACTCTGGGCGGCGATGACGCCGACGGCTTCGCCGATGTCGACCATCTTTCCCGTGGCCAGGTTCAAACCGTAGCACATGGCGCAGACACCGTGCTCGGCCTCGCAGGTCAAAACGGAGCGGATCGTCACCCTCTCAACACCGGATTCCTCGATCAGGAAAGCCTTCTCTTCGTCGATCAGCTCACCGGCATGGACCAGAATGCCGCCGTTATTGGGATCGTAGACGTCGTCCAGGGTGACGCGACCCAGGATGCGCTCGTTGAGGGGTTCGATTATCTCGTCGCCCTCACGCAGCGGTTCGACATCGATGCCGCGGATGGTGCCGCAGTCGTACTTGGTCCGGCTCGAACCGCCCGGCACCTTGGGGTCTTCGCGTCTCTCCTGGCTGGTGACGATGGTGTCATGGGCCACGTCGACCAGGCGGCGGGTAAGGTAACCGGCGTCGGCGGTCTTCAGGGCCGTGTCGGCCAGGCCCTTGCGCGCTCCGTGGGTCGAGATGAAGTATTCCAGGACCGACAGGCCGTCGCGGAAGTTGGCGATGATCGGGTTCTCGATGATCTCGCCGATGGAGCCGGTGATCTTCTTCTGGGGCTTGGCCATCAGCCCGCGCATCCCGGCGAGCTGGCGGATCTGCTGGCGGCTGCCTCGAGAGCCCGAGTCGTGCATCATGAAGACGGGGTTGTAGCCGTGGGAGTCGGTGCGCATCTCCCTGAGCATCTCGTCGGCCACATTCTCGGTGGCCGTGGTCCAGGCGTCGATGACCCGGTTGTAGCGCTCGCCCTTGGTTATCTCGCCGCGCTTGTTGGCCGCGGTCACGCGGTCGATCTCCTTCTGGGTCTCCTCGATGATCTTGGGCTTAACCGAGGGGACGACCATGTCTTCGATGGAGAAGGTCAGACCCGAGGTGGTGGCGTAGGTGAAGCCGGCCCACTTGAGGTTGTCGAGGACCTTGACCGTGACGTCTTCACCGAAGCGATGGAAGCATTCGCCGACGAGGTTGGTCAACTGTTTCTTGCTCATCAGCTCGCTGCGCCAGCGCATCTGTTCCGGGATCAGGGTGTTGAATACGCTCTGTCCCACCGTGGTGTAGAGCCAGCGATCCCTGCTCAAGCGGGGTTCGTCGTCCCCGTGCTTTTCCAGGGTTCCCAGGAGCTCTTCGAGCTTCTGGCGGTTGAGCAGTGTCCCGGCTTCGGCAAGCAGACCCTTGCCGGCGGGATCGGCGACGTCGTCAAGAACCACGCGGAAATCGAACTTGGGCTCGACCTCCCAGGTGTCGCCGGGGATGCGCAGCAGGACGTCGTCGTGGAGATCGAGACGGCCGGCGTCGTGGTGCAGCTTGACCTCGTCGGGATCGACGAAGCGGGGGCAGCGCTCCGGCGCGGTGCGTTCCTCGGCCAGGCGGGGCTTGGAGATGTAATAGCAGCCCAGGACCATGTCCTTGGTCGGCGTGGCCAGGGCGGCTCCGTTGGCCGGCGAGAGGATGTTGTGGGTGGAGAGCATCAGCAGCCGCGCCTCGAGCTGGGCCTCGTGGGAGAGGGGCACGTGGACGGCCATCTGGTCGCCGTCGAAATCGGCGTTGAAGGCGGTGCAGACCAGGGGATGGATTCGGATAGCCTCGCCCTCGACCAGCACGGGCTGGAAGGCCTGGATGCCCAGGCGGTGCAGCGTCGGGGCGCGGTTGAGCATCACCGGGTGGTCGGCGATGATCTCCTCGAGGATATCCCAGACCTCGGGCGAGACCTGGTCGAGGAGCTTGCGGGCGCTCTTGACCGTATGGACGATGCCCGCCTGCTCCAGGCGCATGATGACGAAGGGTCGGAAGAGCTCCAGGGCCATCCGCTTGGGCAGGCCGCACTGGTGAAGCTTGAGCTCGGGACCGACGACGATGACCGAGCGGCCCGAGTAGTCGACGCGCTTGCCCAGGAGGTTCTGGCGGAAGCGGCCCATCTTGCCCTTGACCGTGTGCGAGAGGCTCTTGAGCGGCCGGTTGCCCGATCCCCGCACGGCGCGGCCGCGACGGCCGTTGTCGAACAGGGCGTCGACAGCTTCCTGGAGCATGCGCTTCTCGTTGCGCAGGATCACCGCCGGGGCCTGGAGCTCCTTGAGTCGGCGCAGGCGGTTGTTGCGGTGGATCACCGAGCGGTAGAGATCGTTGAGGTCGGCGGTGGCGAAACGTCCGCCGTCCAGGGGCACCAGGGGGCGCAGCTCCGGCGGGATGACCGGGATGACCTCCAGGACCATCCACTCGGGACGGTTGCCGCTCTTGCGGAAGCTCTCGGCGATGGTCAGACGCTTGAGGATCTGGTGCCGGGCCTGCTTGCTGGTGGCGTTGGCCAGCTCGGTGCGCAGGTCGAAGACCATGTCCTCGAGGTCGATCTCGGAGAGCATGGCCCGGATCACCCCGGCGCCCATGTCGGCCTCGAAGTCGTAGCCGAAGTCGGCGCGGGCTTTCTGGTACTGCTCCTCGGTGAGCAGTTGCTTGTAGTTGAGCGGCGTCTCACCAGGTTCGGTGACGATGTAGCTCTCGTAGTAGAGCACCCGCTCCAGGTCGCGCACACTGACGTTGAGCATGCTGGAGATGCGGCCCGGGGCGCCCTTGACGTACCAGATGTGGGCCACGGGGACCTCGAGCTCGATGTGGCCCATGCGCTCGCGGCGCACCTTGGAGAGCGTAACCTCGACGCCGCAGCGATCGCAGATGACGCCCTTGTTCTTGACCCGCTTGTACTTGCCGCAGAAACACTCCCAGTCGCGCGTGGGGCCGAAGATGCGCTCGCAGAACAGGCCGTCCTTTTCCGCGCGCAGGGTGCGGTAGTTGATGGTCTCGGCCTTCTTGACCTCGCCCGAGGACCAGGAGCGGATGGTCTCCGGAGAGGCCATCGTGATCCGGATCATGTTGAAACGGGTCGGCTTGTTGGCGACGTAGGAAGAGATCGCACTGTAACTCATTATCTGCCCCCGACTTCCCGTTGGGAAGGGTTGCTGCCCGCCCGCGGGCGGGATCAGGCTTGAAAATGGGTTAACCGCTCCAGGGCGGTGACTATTCTTCCAGCTCCATGTCCAGGCAGAGGCCCATCAGCTCGCGGCGCAACACGTTGAAGCTTTCCGGGATGCCCGGCTCCGGCGTGTTCTCGCCCTTGACGATCGCCTCGTAGGTCTTGGAGCGACCGGGCACGTCGTCGCTCTTGACCGTCAGCAGCTCGCGCAGAATGTGCGAGGCGCCGTAAGCCTCGACCGCCCAGACCTCCATCTCGCCGAAGCGCTGACCGCCCATCTGGGCGCGGCCGCCCAGGGGCTGCTGGGTCACGAGGCTGTAGGGGCCGATGGAGCGGGCGTGGATCTTCTCTTCGGCCAAATGGCTCAGCTTGAGCATGTAGTGGTAGCCGACGGTGACCTCGGAATCGAAGGCCTCGCCGGTCTTGCCGTCGCGCAGGGTTATCTTGCCGCTGCGCGGCAGCTCGGCTTTCTCCAGCATATCCTTGATCTCGTCTTCGGTGGCGCCCTCGAACACCGGCGTGGCCACGCTGACGCCCATCTTGCGGGCCGCCCAGCCCAGGTGGGTTTCCAGAATCTGGCCGACGTTCATGCGGCTGGGCACGCCCAGGGGGTTGAGCACCATCTGGATCGGCTTGCCGTCGGGCATGTAGGGCATGTCCTCGACGGGGACGATCTTGGCGATGACGCCCTTGTTGCCGTGGCGTCCGGCCATCTTGTCGCCCACCGACAGGCGGCTCTTGCGGGCCACGTAGACCTTGACGATGGAGTAGATCCCCGGCGGCAGCTCGTCGCCGCGCTCGATGCGGTCGATCTTGATCTTGGTCTGCAGGTCCACGCGGGCCTTGAGTTCCTGGTAGTGGTCCAGGGCCAACTCGACCCGTTCGACGAAGTCCTCGTCGAGGGTGACGTCGCCCTCCATTTCGATCTCGGCCATGTCGCCGGTGGCGGTGAAGCGATGCCAGCGTTCGCGGATCTCTTCGGCCAGCGGCTTGGCCTCGGTGACCTTCAGGTCTTCCCAGCGCTCGACGAGAATCCGCTTCAGCGCATAGCCTTCGTCCTTGTCGAGGCGAGTGAGCTCATGCTCCTTGGCTCGTTTGTAGCTTTCGATCTGCTCGATCTCGCTCTCGTTCAGCGCCTCGGTGTGCTCCTTGCTCTTGCGGCTGAACACCTTGACGCCGATGATCTTGCCCTCCAGCCCCGGCGGGGCCTTGAGCGAGGCGTCGCGTACGTCCTTGGCCTTCTCGCCGAAGATGGCCCGCAGCAGGCCCTCCTCCGGGGTCAGCTCGGTCTCGCCCTTGGGGGCCACCTTGCCGACGAGGATGTCGCCGGGATGCACCTCGGCGCCGATGCGGATGATGCCGGTCTCGTCGAGGTGGCGCAGGCTGTCTGCGGAGACGTTGGGGATGTCGGCGGTGATCTCTTCGCGCCCCAGGTTGGTGTCCCGGCACTCGATCTCGTACTCCTCGATGTGGATCGAGGTGAAGTAATCGTTGCGGACCAGCTCCTCGCTGATGACGATGGCGTCCTCGAAGTTGTAGCCGAACCAGGGCAGGAAGGCCACCAAAACGTTGCGACCCAGGGCCAGCTCGCCCCGGCTGGTGGCCTGGCCGTCGGCGAGGACGTCGCCGGACTCGACCACGTCGCCGCGTCGCACCGTGGGCTTGCGGTTGATGCAGGTGTCCTGGTTTGAGCGCACGTAGCGGCCGATACGGTAGACGTCGCGCTGGGGCTGGCCGGTGTATTCGTCGATATCACCGGTCTCGACCTCGATACGCACCGCCGAAACGTAGACCACCTTGCCGGGACGTCGGGCCAGCAACAGCACGCCGGAGTCCCGGGCGGCCTTCTCTTCGACACCGGTGCCCACCAGAGGCGGTTCCGTGGTCATCAGCGGCACCGCCTGACGCTGCATGTTGGAGCCCATCAGGGCGCGGTTGGCGTCGTCGTGCTCCAGGAAGGGAATCAGCGCCGTGGAGACACTGATGACCTGCTTGGGGCTGACGTCCATGTAATCGACCTCGTCGGGCGTGACGATGGGGTATTCGCTGAGCTGACGCGCCTGGACCTCTTCGCCCTTGAGGCGTCCCTTCTTGTCGAGGGGGGTGTTGGCCTGGGCGACGATCTTGTCCTCTTCGTCGATGGCCGAGAGCCAGACTATCTTGTCGGTGACCTTGCCCTTGTCAACAACCCGGTAGGGTGTTTCGATGAGGCCGAAGCGGTTGATGCGGGCGTAGGTGGACAGGGAGTTGATCAGGCCGATGTTGGGCCCCTCGGGGGTCTCGATGGGACAGAGCCGGCCGTAGTGGGTGTAGTGAACGTCGCGGACCTCGAAGGTGGCGCGGTCGCGGGAGAGTCCGCCCGGTCCCAGGGCCGAGACGCGACGCTTGTGCGTGAGCTCGGAGAGGGGGTTGACCTGGTCCATGAACTGGGACAGCGCCGAGGAGCCGAAAAACTCCTTGATAGCCCCGGTCAGCGGCTTGGAATTGATCAGGTCCGAGGGCATGCAGCGCCCGGGCTCCTGAACGGCCATGCGGTCGCGGGCCACCCGCTCCAGACGGCTGATGCCCACGTGGCAGACGTCTTCCAGCAGCTCACCCACGCTGAGCACGATGCGGTTGCCCAGGTGATCGATGTCGTCGGTGGAGGAGCCGGTGTGCCCGGCGCGCAGCTTGAGCAGGTAGCGGCAGGTCTCGATGATGTCATCGCGGTCCAGCCGGTGCTCCTCCAGCGGGATGTCCAGGCCCAGCTTGTCATCGAGCTTCTTGCGGCCGACGTTGCCCAGGTCGTAGCGACGGACGTTGAAGAACAGGGTGTTGAAGAACTTGACCGCGGCCTCGGTGTTGGGCGGCTCGCCGGGACGCAGCAGGGTGTAGACACGCAGCGCGGACTCGACCTTGGAGGGCATGTTGTCCTTCTCCAGGGTCCGCCGGATCACGTTGAACTCGACGCGCTCGGGCTCCGGGATGACCCGGACGGCCTCGATGCCGGCGTCGGCGATGCGGGTGTAGGCCTCGGGAGTGATCTCGCGGTCGGCCTCGACCAGCAGTTCACCCGAGCTCAGGTCGACGACGTCCTCCAGGGCGATGGCTCCGACGAGGCGCTCGGCGTCGGCGATGGGAATCAGATCGGGCAGCAGGCGCACGTGACGGATGCCGTTGGCCTTCAGGTCCTCATAGACCTTCTTGTTGATGATCGTGCCGTACTCGTAGAGGGTCTCGTCGGGGTTGTCGGAGTGGGGGTCGAAGACCTTGGTGGCCAGGGCGGCGCCGATGATCTTCCCCTTCTCGGCGATGGGTACGGGATCGCCGGCGGCGAAGACGGCCAGGATCTCGGCGTTGGAGGCGTAACCCAGGGCGCGCAGGAAGGTGGTGATGAGCATCTTGCGCTTGCGGTCGATCGACAGGTACATGATGTCGTTGGCGTCGATGGAGAAATCGAGCCAGGAACCGCGCACGGGGATGATGCGGGAGCTGTAGAGCTTGCGACCGCCGGGCTGGACGTCCTCCTTGAAGAACACGCCCGGGGAGCGGTGCAACTGGCTGACCACCACGCGCTCGGCACCGTTGATGATGAAGGTGCCCGAGTCGGTCATCATCGGCAGCTCGCCCAGGTAGAGGGTCTCCTCGCGGATGTCGATGAGCTGCCGGTCCTCTTTGCGCTTGCGGTCCACGGAGTAGACGTGGAGCTGGAAGGTGACCTTCAACGGCGCGCCGAAGGTCATGTCCCGGTCCTTGCACTCCTCGACCTCGTACTTGGGCAGGTCCAGCTTGTACTTCTTGAACTCCAGGCGGAACACGCCCGAGGGGTCTTCGATGGGGAAGACGCGTTCGAAGGCGTATTGCAGCCCCTGGCGGATACGCTTGGAGGCCGGCAGATCGTCCTGGAGGAAGTTGCGGAAGCTGTCGCGCTGCACCTGGAGCAGGTTGGGCAGCTCCATCGGTGTGTCGAGTTTTCCGTATGAGAGACGCGTGTTGGACATTGGTTCTCCGGCGGGGATGACGAGAACGGGGAAAGGAGCTCCATGCCTGCATTTACGTGCCGAACAGATAAGTTGGCACACTTTGTGCAGGGGGCTTCGCCTGAAGGGTATACTAACCCGCGCTGGACCAAGGGGGCGATCCTGCGTGGGCTCAGCGGTGTTCGACCGTGTGTTGCGGCTTTTGTAATCCTAGGGCGGACAAAGGTTTATCCAATCCGTAGCCGCCTAGCCGCTGCGGTTGCGTGGTTGATCGAGGCGTCTGGTTTTCGATCCATCACGCGGCACTAATTCTGGCCGTGCCAGCGCTTTGTCGCGGTGGGTCAAAAACCCGGAGCTTAATTATACAATGAAAGAGTCGAAAAAAGAAAGGCTTTATCGGCCCGAATTGGAATTAATTTTTTATTGTAAACCACGGTTTTGCTGAATGCAAGGGGCTTGGAGCGGAGGGGAGGCGAGGAGAAGCCTCAGGATCAACACCAGGGTGTTCAGATACGAAGCTGGAGCGGTATTAGTACGGCAGCGAAAGGCACCGGGGTCGGCTATCGGTGATTTCCCCCGAAGACCGTACGGGAAGACTTCCTCCCCTCCGGCGATGACTCCGCCGCGGTAGCAGCAACCCCCGGCCGTGATGCCCCGCGGCCGGGGGATGACTGACTTCTCTGCGAGCTGTTTACTTGATCTCGATGATGGCGCCGGCGCCCTCGAGCTGCTCCTTGATCTTCTCGGCCTCTTCCTTCTCGATGCCTTCCTTGATCGGAGCCGGAGCGCTCTCGACCAGGGCCTTGGCTTCCTTGAGGCCCAGGCTGGTCAGGGCGCGGACTTCCTTGATGACCTGGATCTTCTTGTCGCCGAAGCTGGAGAGGATGACGTCGAATTCCGTCTTCTCTTCCTCCTCGGCGGCGGCGGGACCGGCGGCGCCGGCGGCGGCCACGGCCACCGGAGCGGCGGCGCTGACGCCCCACTCGTCCTCGAGTTCCTTGACCAGCTCGACCAGTTCCAGCACGGTCATCTGGCCCAGGGCTTCCTTGATTTCGTCCTTGCTCATCGGTTCCTCCAAAAGGTCCAAGCGTTTATAATGACGCTGGAAAGCTGAGGGGACTTCTCAGGCCCCCTGGGGTTCCATTTCGTCGGCGCGGGCTTTGAGCACGCGCGCGAATCCGGCGTAGGCGGAGTTGAGCAGACCGACCAGCTCGGTCGCCGGGCTCAGCAGGAGCGAGAGCGTCTTGGCCCTCATCTCCGGCAACGGCGGGCACTTGGCCAGCTCGACGACGTCGTCGTAGTCGAGCTTTTTGCCGTAGAGCCAACCACCGCGGATCTCCAGCTTGTCCTCGTTTCCCTTCTCTTTGGTAAAGTCGACCAAGACCTTGGCCGTCTCGACGGGGCTTTCTCCCAGGGCCATCGCCGTGGGACCCTCGACCAGGTCCAGCCAGTCCTCCCGTTCGGCTTTCTTCAGCGCCCGCCAGGTGAGGGTGTTTTTCAGCACCTTCATCCGAGCGTTCTTGGCGTGCAGGTTGCCGCGCAGGGTGTTGCTCTGGGCGACGGTCTGGCCGATCGGGTTGACGAAGAAGGTGAACTCGGACTCCTGGAAAAGCTCGGTCAACTGCTCGACGACCGCCCTCTTCTCCTCACGGTTCACGTGGAATCTCCTCACTTGAATGTTGCTTGGAAAGGGCTACTTCGCGTAACGCGCCCCGGTCGTCCACGGACTATCCACATCCGGCGCGTCGGCCGGTAGCCCGCGACGCCGTTTCGGGCGCCCAAGCGCGCCGCGAACCCCGCCGGGTCCGCCCGCGTCGCCCCCGACTGATCCCGCCGGCCAGACTCCGGCAACACATCGAGGGGCAAAAATGATTATACCGCCGGAACAGCGCGGCTGATCGGTATTGTATCTTCAGGGCAAGCCGTGTTTCGGTCGGCGATGCCGAAGAGCGTTGCAGTGCGAATCCCTGAAAGGGGTCGTATCCGGACGCGCTTGCGTCCCTAGACCTTGCGGGCCTCGTCGGCGAAGAAGCGCGGGTTGACCTTGATGCCCGGACCCATGGTGCTCGAGATGGTGATACTCTTGATGTAGCGGCCCTTGACCGAGGCCGGGCGCATCTTGACCAGGGTGTCGATCAGCGAATGGGCGTTCTTGTAGAGGGCTTCCAGGTCGAAGGAGACCTTGCCGACCATGGCGTGGACGATGCCGGCCCGGTCGACACGGAAGTTGATCTTGCCCTGCTTTAGTTCGCTGACGGCCTTGCCGATGTCCGGGGTGACGGTGCCGTCCTTGGGCGAGGGCATCAGCTTCTTGGGTCCCAGGATGCGGCCCAGCCGGGCGATGGACTTCATCTGGTCCGGGGTGGCCACGACCTTGTCGAACTCGGTCCAGCCCTGCTGAATCTTCTCGACGACCTCGTCGTCGCCAATGATGTCGGCGCCGGCGTCACGGGCCTCGGCGATCTTGTCGCCGGAGACGAAGGCCAGCACGGTGATCTTCTTGCCCAGTCCGGCCGGGGCCGGGCAGGAGCCGCGCAGGTTCTCTTCGGCCTTGCGCGGGTTGACGCCCAGGCGCATGGCCACCTCGACGCTGGCGTCGAAGTTCTCGTTGGAAAGCTCTTTGCAGAGGGAGAGGGCCTCGCGCAGGGTCAGCTCCTCGTCGCCCATCCGGGCGCGGAGCTCGTTGATCCGCTTACCTCTTTTCATGTCGCTCCTCGGGCGATATCGGCCGCCCTGCCGTCAGGTTAATCGAGCACCTCGACGCCCATCGAACGGGCGGTGCCGGCGACCATCTCCATACAAGATTCGATGGTGTGACAGTTGCTGTCCGGCATTTTGATCTCGGCGATCTCCCTGACCTGTTTCATGTTGATCTGGCCGACCTTGTTGCGGTTGGGCTCACCGGAGCCCTTGGCCAACTTGGCGGCCTTCTTGATCAGCACCGCCGCGGGCGGTGTCTTGAGGATGAAGTTGAAGCTGCGGTCGGCGTAGATGGTGATCACCGCCGGGATGATCAGGCCCTGCTTCTCGGCGGTTTGGGCGTTGAAGGCCTTGCAGAACTCGCCGATGTTGATGCCGTACTGGCCCAGGGCCGGACCCACCGGGGGCGCCGGGGTGGCGGCGCCGGCGGGGCACTGGAGCTTGACGACCGCTTGGACTTTCTTCTTGGCCATGGTTCGCTACCTCGTAGATCCGGACCCGGCCGATGACCGGGGAGCCGGATGGAATCAGCTCTTGTTCAACTGGGTGACGTCGACCTCGACGGGAGTGGCGCGGCCGAAGACCGTCACCGAGACCTTGACCTTGTGGCGCTCGGGGATGACCTCCTGGACGGTGCCGTCGAAGTTGGCGAAGGGTCCCTCGGTGATCGAAACATGATCGCCGATGGAGTAGGGGATCTCTTCGACGCGCTCCTCGGAGCTCTCCTCGGTATGCAGGATACGGGCGACCTCGCTGTTATCGAGGGGGGCGGGATCGCGCCGACCGCCGACGAAACCGCGCACGCCCGGCGTGGTAAGCACCAGGTTGGTCGCGTTGATGAAATCCTTGTCGTCGGCCTTCTCGAGGCTGTGGTCGCGGGCGACCATCTGGAAGATGACATAACCCGGGAAGAAGGGGCGGGTGGTCTTGGTGCTGCGGCCGCCGCGCTGGATGACGACCTCCTCGGCGGGTACCACGACTTGGCCGAAGAGCTCGGGCTCGACGCTGAGCTCGATGCGCCGCTTGAGGTTGCCCATCACCTTGCGCTCATGTCCCGAATAGACGTAGACGGCGAACCAGCTATAACGCTCGTCGGCCTTCTCGTCTTCATGCGCGTCCCCGGCGGCGGCCCCTTCGACAGCTTCGTTGTCGGAAAGGTCGTCGCCACGGGCCTCGTCTTCGGGACGCGGTTGGGCTGCGGGGCTGTTTTCTTCGTCAATCATGGAATATACCGGCCGGCCGAACCCCCGCAGGGGTCGGCAAAGGGTCGAGGCCGCGGCCTCAGCGCCAGCTCAAAATCCAGTCGATGAGCTTGGAGAGGCCGAAGTCGAAAGCACCGATCAGGACGGCCATGACCAGACACATGACAAGGATCACCATTGTCGAGCTGACGACCTCGCGTCGGCTGGGCCAGGTGACCTTGGAGAGCTCGACCCAGGTCTCGCGGAAGAAACGTTTGGTTTTATCGAACATCGGATTCCGCCCGGTTGACTGTTGAATAGGCGATAAGACGCCGTCCCGCTGGGCGGCGTCGTGATAACTGGCGGGTTGACGCGGAGCCGGGGGCTGGAGCGGGGTCGTGGAAGACTGATCCCGACGTAGATAACGTTCGGCCCCGCCTGTCCGGTCAAGTCCGGCTGGATGACGGGCCGCGGCCCAGTGTGGCGCGAATCCCGCCCTCCCCGGTCGTCGCAGCGCTGCGACCGCCTCGAGGGGACGGTTCGGCCCGACTCGTCCGCGGCCCTAAATGGCAGGCCAGGAGGGAATCGAACCCCCAACCAACGGATTTGGAATCCGCTACTCTGCCTAATTGAGCTACTGGCCTAGGGTAAACCAATGACCGAGATCAAACGTCGGCCGCAAAACGACAGCACCCCGGGAAAGCCCTAAGGCTTGGCTTCCTTGTGGAGCGTGTGCCGGCGGTCGAAAGGACAGTACTTGCGCAGTTGAAGCTTACCCTGATTGTTGCGCTTGTTTTTGGTCAGGGTGTAGTTCTTGCGCTTGCATTCCTCGCAACGCAGGGCGATGATGTCGCGGTTTGAGGCCATCTCGGTTTTCTCTGGGTTGTGGAGCCCTCGACCAGACTTGAACTGGTGACCACCTGCTTACCATGCAGGTGCTCTACCGACTGAGCTACGAGGGCTCGTTGGAAATCCGGCGGATATCAATAAGAGTTCAGTTATCCCGCCGGGTCGTTCCCCGAAGCGACCTGGCGAGTGAAAACGGGTGCTCCGAGGGCGGGGGGTATTATACACACCTCACGGCGCCTGTGCAACCCCCTTGACGGGGATTATCACTCCAGGGCGCGAGTCCGACCCGGTTCGCTGACAGAAGCTTGCGGAGATGAGCACGTGAGAACGATAGCGCTTTACTGGGGCGTAGACCAGCCGATATCCGAGCCGGTGACTGTTGAAGGGCCTCGGGCTCGGTCGTGGTTAAGCCCAAAGGGATTAGGGCTCCGGCATCAAGCAAGGGAGCGAGCCAGTTGCGGGCTGGTCGGGAACGGCTCTTCGTCCGCTTAACGCACACACATCAGCGCCTGATACGATATCTTATCTATCGCCAAAAGAACAGGCCGGTATTCTCGGACCTATGCGCGGACTGGCCGTTGCTTGAAGGATCGGCGAAAGCCACTTGTAAGCCCGTGAAGTGCAAGATAAGTCTGCATCAGAAGAAGCTGAAACCCCGTCGCGGCTTTTTTTAGTATTGCCTTGGCTACCGGTAATAAAATGCCAGGCCCGGTGGAGCGGGAAACGGGAATCGAACCCGCGACCCTCAGCTTGGAAGGCTGATGCTCTACCAATTGAGCTATTCCCGCTCGGTGCGCACTTACTAGATAAACTGCTCGATTCCCGATATCCAGGTTGGGGTGAGAAAAACGGCCCGCGAACTGGTGTGGTGTCGGAGGACCGTTGTCTTGCGTCGATGGTGGCGGGGGAAGGATTCGAACCTTCGAAGGCATTCACCGACAGATTTACAGTCTGTTCCCTTTGACCGCTCGGGAACCCCGCCGAGTATTTCAGGGCAAGTGCGGAGCGTATTCTAGCTAAAAAGGGTTGGTAAAGGCAAGGTTTTTTTACCCGGCGCTTCGACCGGCCTAATCTCCGATCCGACAAAGCGCGGATACTACCCCGGAACAGGACACCTGGAAATCAACGGCGGTGGGTTTGAGCCATCAGCCATTCGAGGAAGCGCCGCGAGTTGGCGTCGTTCATGTGGTTGTAATCGATGAAATCAGCAGCTCGACCGTTAAAAATAGATACATCGAGCAGGTTATACCAGGTGAAGCTCGATGAGCTGTATTCATCCAACACGGCTTCCAGAGCCGCGATCCATTCCGGATAATACGTGAAGTCATTAAGGAACTCAGTGTACTCCGGTGCGTAGGGCGTCAGTGCGGCTACGATACGGATGTCTCTGTCGATGCAATAATCAACCAGGTTACGGAACAGAACCAAGCGCTGCGGAAACAATTCGGGCGGTTGTTGGAACTGCCTAGACCAAATCGAGTTAAGTAACTCCGGAAGAAGTTGCATATAATCCGTAAGCCAAGCAGCATTCTTTCCAGGACTACTTATATTGTTTCCGTTTTGATCAAATATTATTTCTTTTTCTGCTTCAAGTAAGTCCAGGGCTTTGGGAAGCATTTCGATGGATCGTTTCAATGTGATAATTTCCAGATGGTTGTCGGGCAGTGAGTTAAGCTGTTCACCGATCAGATTAGAGAGCTCGGGAATACGCAGGAAAAAACCTTCGGGGGTAATCCGGCGTGGAACATTCGCGGTTCGAGGCCGATGACAAGCAAGCGAAGCCGATTGCCTCGCTCCTCAACCATATACCGGAGGATGGCGTATAAATCCTCGGCTTTGGCATTATAAACCGCCCAATTGAAGGCGTTGTAGCCATAATCGGCCAGGACATCGGTGGGCATGCGCATCGAGCGGCTGGAGCCCAGGATCAGGGCGTCGTAACCTCCCGGGGGTTGCGATTGGATAATCGCCAGCTTCTCCGCTCGAGGATTGGAGGGAACATAGGGCAGCAGTTGGACACCGGGATAGAGGTCCAGGGGATCGATCAGATACTGGGCCAAGCCCAGCAGGAGTACTGGGGAGAGAAAAACCAGGAGCCGCAGAACGAAGCGTTTCATGGCTGCCGATACGAAAAGGAAGAATCAAACCGGGACGACCCGTCCGATAGCTTGATTGAACGGGCCGCCGCGGATCGGAATCGGATGATGGCGGTGGAGCCGAAGACCGGGGTCGAACCGGTGACCGCTCGATTACAAGTCGAGTGCTCTGCCAGCTGAGCTACTTCGGCTCGGAGTGAAAGATCGGCCTAGTGCCGGAAGAGGTGGCTGGGCGGCTTTTCCGGCTTGCGCTGCAGGTGGTCCAGATCGCTGGGGGGACGCTCGTAGCTCTTCGGAGGTCCTTTCAGCTCGTGACGGAAGCGGATCGCGAGGAAGATGATCCCCCCGCCGACGATGAGCGCGCCGACGGCGATGACCGGCTGGAACAAAAAACCCAGCGAGCCGACGATAATCAACAACGCTCCGAAGATGATTCCCTTGAGCATCAGGCCTCCTCCCCCGGGGAGTAACCGGTCTTGCAGTAGGGGCGGTTGATGAAGAGCCGGCCGCTCGTTTCGATGATGCCCGACGCGATCGACCCGCCCGCCGCGACCTCGGCGCTCCGTTCCGGCGTACTTGCCGCCTCCGGCGCCGGGCGTTGGCACGTTTCTTGCGGAAGGCGACGCCCGGTATGATACACGGCCGCCCCGCCCTGCTGCAAGAAACG
>WJMB01000037.1 GCA_014728185.1 Candidatus Coatesiibacteriota bacterium | reverse complement strand
CTCTACGACGCCCGCTTCTTCGAGGCCGTCTTCAACGAGGGCTTCACCGAGTTCGGCGTCGCCCAGACCTGGAGCAAGGACTACTACGTCCCCCAGGCCGGCAATACCTACATGCGCTGGGTAATGTACGTCCAGAACGTCCTGGGACCCTGCCAGACCCGCAGTTGGGTCGATGAACCCGCCACCCTGAGTGTCCAGCACCCCGACACCTGGAACGGCGGCGACTTCACCGTCAGCGTCCAAACCGTCACCACCGCGCCCATCACCGGAGCCACCGTCTGCGTCTACATGGAGGACGCCGTCTTCCAGACCGCCCAGACCGACCCCTCCGGCCAGGCCGACTTCACCCTGACCGGCGAGATCCACGGCGATCTCTACGTCACCGTCGACATGCCCCAGTACTACCCCTACCAGGGCACCTGCGACTGCGACTACTCCGCCGTCGATGTCGTCTCCTTCGACGGAGCGGCAACCGAGGACGGCGCCCTGGTCCGCTGGGAGATCGCCGATGACGGCACCTTCGCCGGCCTCGACATCTACCGCGGCTCCGAGCGCTTGAACGACGTCAGCCTCAACTCGACCAGCGGCAACTACCTGGACATCACCGCCGCCGGCCGCAACGACTACTACCTCGAGATCACCGAGGCCGACGGCGGCAGCTTCCGCGTCGGACCGGTCTCCATCATGATGCCCGAGGGCGCGCTGTCCCGCTCCCTCTCCGGCGCCTACCCCAACCCGGCCCGCGCCGCCGCCGGTTTCGAGCTGACCCTGCCCGAGGCCGAACACGTCGAGCTGGCCGTCTACGACCTCTCCGGCCGCCGGGTGACCACCCTGGTCGCTGGTGAGCTCTCCGCCGGGCGCCACGTGATCAACTGGGACTGCTCCGGCACCGCCGAGGGCGTCTACCTGGCCCGGCTCCAGGCCGGCGGCGAAGTTCTGACCAGCCGCCTGGTCATCGCCCGCTAGAACACCACGTAAGCCGAGTACCACCAACGGGGGCCGCGCGGCCCCCGTTGGTATGCAATCGGCTTGATGGAGCTTGATGGAAAAGACCCGGCCCGCTGTCTGGAGATGAACGCTCAGAAGCGCCGATCATGATCGATGGGATCGAGCAGTCTCCTCTGCAATATAAGAAGGGACCCCTTGGGGTCCCTCCGAGTATTCGTTAAGGCGGGTCTAGGTTCCGGGCAGCTTCTCGAACTCCTCGCGCAGGTACTGCAGATCGTAGTAGCGATCGGCGGCGTTGATCAGCTCGATGGCCACCATGCCGCGGGTCGAAACGACGATGACCTCCTTGCCCTTGGTGCGCAAAAGCTCCAGGGCGCGCTCGAAGTCGGAATCGCCGGAGAAGACGATGGCCCGGTCGTAGTTGTCGACTGTGTTGAACATGTCGACGACCATCTCGGTGTCCAGGTTGGCCTTGCGGACCTCTTCGCCGGTGTCCAGGTCGAAGATGACCTTGACGCGCTTGCGCCGCACGGTGTAGCCCATCATGGTCAGGGCGTTGAGGAAGTTCTCCTCTTTGGACTCCGTGGGCTGCTGGACGCCGGTGTAGTAGAAGGCGTTGTACAGGTGCTCCGGATTGGGGACGAAGTAGTGCAGGATGCGCTTGTAGTCCAGGTGCCAGCCCAGCTTCTTCTGGGCGTAGAACATGTTGACGCCGTCGACGAAGAGGGCGCTTTTGGATTCACGCGGCTCGGTCATTGTTTCACCTCGTGATTGGGTTTAGCAGTGACCCGACCCCGGCGCGAACGCCGGGAGTGATGAAGTGGAAGAATCGGTGCTCCGCCGCTTATGAGAAGCACTGAGCAGCCAAGTGGCCAATCTGCATTCGGCCACGTTGAAGGGGGAGTATAGCTGCGAGTATGACGGCTGTCAAGGGTGGAGGGAGTGGTACCGCTGGTGGCGGGATTGCCGACGGTTGGTAGTCTAGGGTCGACCGGTTGGCATCGGACCAGGTCAGGGAGCTGCCTTCTGAACCGGCTGACAGCACGCACACTTGAAAATCAACCGGCTCTGAAACACTCCCGCGATCGCCCGCGGTTGGTCGGCGGAAACGAGAACCCGGCAAGCATCCGTGAAGCCGGTCCCGAGCCGTCGGGTCCAGCATACGGTAACAGAATACCGGACGCCGTCAGCCACAAACAACTTGACCGATGAGCAAGCCCGGGTGCTTCCTATCAGCCGTAATCCGGCTGCTTCAACCAAGTGCGGGAGATGCGGCAAGAGAATCTACAATCCATTACTGATGCGTGATTCCAGCGACCAATATCAGCCTCCCTGATCCATCTGACATCAAGTGGGCTGTCGCCTCGGAGTGCCAAAGCGGCTTGATGCTCTACAGTCTCATTAGACAATGTCAAACAGAAGAACGGGGGCCGATCGGCCCCCGTTCGTTGTTAAGGATACGTTCCGGTGTTCAGCGGGTGATGGTCAGCCGGCGGGTCAGGGTCAGGCCCTCGCCCTCCAGACGGACCAGGTAGACGCCGGACTCGACACCGGCGGTTTCCCAGACCACCTCGTGGCGGCCCGAGGCCAGCTCGCCCTCGACCAGGGTGGCCACCCGGCGCCCGGCGATGTCGTAGACACGCAGGCTGACCCGGGAGGTCTCGGCGAGTTCGAAGGGCACGGTGACGGCGCCCACGGCCGGGTTGGGGAAGCTCTGGCCGAGTTCGTTGGCCAGGGCGCGCGGAGCGGCGGTGCCGGAGACCGGACCGAAGGTGGTGCTGCGTCCGTCGGTTTCGGTGATCGTCACCTTGTAGTTGTAGGTGCGTCCGGGCTCGACGTCGGCGTCCAGGAAGCGGCCGCCGGTCAGGGGCGCCTCGTGGAGCGCCGTGTAACCGGATTCATCCTCACGCAGGACCCGGGCTCCGACGATGGAGGCCGGATCGTCGGCGGTCCAACTGATCACCACGCCCTCTTCGACGGCGCGTGTTTCGATGGCGAGCTCACCAACGTCGGAGGTGCCGCCGCTGACGATGAAGTCGTCGAAGTAGAAACCCTCGTAGCTGACCGAGTAGTCGCTGGAGAACTGGAAGCGCAGATGGACCACGTCGCCCTCGTAGGCCGACAGGTCGAAGGTCTCCTCGCTCCAGCTCATGTGGTTACCGTTGTAGGTCTCGAGGTTGCTCCAGCCGGAACCGTCGTCGATCTGCAGATAGACGTAGTCGTAGCTGCTCTCCATGTAGTACTTGGTCTGGAAGCTCAGCTCGTTGTGATCGGCGTCGATGAAAACCGGGCAGGTGCTGATGTAGGACTCCTGGTTGTCGGAGTATTCTCCGGATCCGGTGTCGCCGCACTTCCAGGAGTAGGTGCCCGAGGTGGCGTCCTCATCGGAGAGGTGCCATTGGTCGCCGCCGCCCCCGTGGGTCCAGAGGCTGTCGCCGGATTCCATGTCGTCCTGGAAGCCTGCGCCGACCACGACGCCGAAGGTCAGGTCGTTGGAGTATCCGCCGTCGGCGGTGGCGCTGAGGTCCGCGATGACGTTGTAGGGCTCAGGGCAGGAGCCGTCCACCTCGAAGGTGTAGGTGTCGGAGGCGGTGCCGCCGGAGGCGATGCTGCCAAAGCTGCCCGAATCGTCGGTGACGGTGAAGTAGCTGTCGCTGATGGTCAGGGTGGCGCTGACGCCGTTGGCGGTGTCGGTGCCGTTGTTGGCCAGGGTTACGGTGCACTCGATGGTCTCACCGGGGTCGACTTTGCCGTCGCCGTTACCGCCGGCGCTATCGTCGAAGTCTACGTTGTCGATGGAGAGCATCACCGGGAGCACCGGATAGGGATCGGCGTACATCTCGAGGAACTCGTCCCAGAGGGTTTCGGAGAAGTCGATGTTGCTCTGGTAGCTTGACCAACTGGAGTCGCCGGAGCCGTTCTCCGTGAACCAGATGGTCAGTCCGCCGGAGGGATCGATGGAATTGTGCATCCCGCCGGCCAGCACGTAGGTCTCCAGGTTGTCGGCGACGTCCTGGGCCGCGTCGCGCAGATCGGCGGGCAGGTCGGTGTCGCCGGCCAGGGCGGTGACGAAGTCGTAGAGGTCGCGGTCCTCGGAGGTGTTCCAGTAACCGGCCGAGCTGCGGGCCGCGCTGATGTCGGACTCGTAATCGTAGCAGTAGTTGAACAACAACTGGCAGAGGTTCTCCCAGTCCGGCCCCATCACGGTGTCCCAGTTTTTCACATCGGAGGCGCCCTGGGTGACGCCGCTGCCGTAGAAGTCCAGGTAGTCGTCTACGATGCGGGCGGCGAACTCCTCCGGGGTGACGTCCGAGTCCTCCTGGAAGATTTCGAAGGCCTGGTAGTCCCAGCCCTCGCCGGGCTCTGAGTCCGGGCTGCCGATCTGGATGCCCACGACGTTGTCTTCCATTTGGTATCCGGTCTCGATCTGGCCCAGCAGGCAGACGTCGTAACCCAGGATGTCGATGAAGGTGCCGACGTTCTTCAGGGCGCTCTCGAACTGCCAGATCTTCAGGTTGCCGCAGGCGCCCTTATCGATCCAGTCGTAGCCGTCATCGAGCCAAATACCCGAGCCGTGGTCCCAGGCGCTGATCAGATAATGATCGGCCGGATAGTTATCCACGGTCCACTGGACGAAGTCCTCGAAGGCGTCGATGTCGTTGTCCATGTCCAGGGTGCCGTCCCAGATGCCGTGGCCGTTGATCTCCGTGGAGACGACGTGGCTCATCCCCTCGTCGCCGTCGTAGGGGCTGGAGTCGTAGTCGACGTGGTAGAGCTGGGCATCGTGGCTGCCATAGCCGCCGGTGGTCCCCAACAGACAGATGACGTCGACGTCGTCGCCGTACTGGCTGTAGTCGCAGGTCTCCATCTCGTTGAGGTCGTCGTGGCCGTAGCTGTAGAGATTGTTCTGGTTGTTCAACCAGATCATCACGGTCCAGGAGTCGGCCAGCGCCGCCAGAGGCACCAGCAACAGGACCAACAGGGCCGTATAACGCTTCATGGGACAACTCCTTACTGGGGTTGATAGGGAACGTGTCTGCGTTTCGCAGGCCATCGCCAACTCAGAAGGAAACGGGGTTGTGAATCGACCCAGGCCGATAAGGAACGCTGATCGACTTCCGGCGCGGATCGGCAGCAAAAACGGTCGCTGGGGTGGAAAAAGTGTTTACACGTTAGCTAATATGACAAGCAGACTAGCCCAAAAGATGGGCGCTGTCAACTGAGCGGAGCCCGGCTTGGAGGGCGAATCGGGATAAGCACCCCACGCTTGCCCCGCCCCCGGCGGGGCGTGTACACTTGTCGGGCGACTCAAACATTGCGAGGTGATCCCGTGCGCGTCATCCAGCCCGAAGATTATCAACCCAAGGACAACCCCCACGGCGTCGAGGTCTGGGGCCTGCTGCGCAAGCCCGAGGTTCAGGTCTCGCGGATAGAGCTGGCCCCGGGGCAGCGGCTCAAGCTCCACCGCACCCCGGTGGATGCCCTGTTCTACGTGCTGGCCGGTCGCGGAACGGTGACGGTGGGCGAGGAGGAGCGGGAGGTCGCCGCCGGCTGCCTGATCGACAGTCCGGCCCGCATCCCCCACACCTGGCGCAACGAAGGCGGGGAGCCCTTGGGCATCTTGGTCATCAAGACCCCGGCCCAGAACGAGCCCACGGAGTTTCTGGAATGAACCCGGCCCTGGCCGTGTTGGAGCGCAAGCTGGCCGGCCCCCTGGGGGCGCTGGTGCGCACCGACTACGCCCTGGCCGAACGGATGCCCGACCTGGGCCGCACCATCCTGGGCTGGCTCACCGAACTGGAGGGGAGCGTCGACCAGACGACCCTGGCCGGGCTGCGCGAGCCCCTGCTCGCCCTGCGCGACGCCGTCGGAACCCGGCGCCGCGAGCTGCTGCGCGAGTTCGCTCGCCGCTGGGCTTCGCTGAAGGGAGGCGACACAAACACCCCCTCCCAAGCCACCGCTGTGGAAGAGCCCCCCTTTGTCGACCCCGGCGGCCCGCTGACCCTGGAGGAGCTGGGCCGGCTGCCCCTGCGGCGGCGGCGCGGCGTGGGTCCGGCCAGGGCCGAGCGTTTGGCCCGCCTGGGCCTCGAGAGCATCGCCGAGCTGCTGCTCCACCGCCCCCGCGACTACCACGACCGCCGCCGCCTGCTGCCGCTCAACCGCATCCGGGTGGGCGAGGAGGTGGCGGTCATCGGCAGGCTGCGCAGTCTGGAGTTCAAGCGGGCCCGACGCCGCGGCTCGCCCAACCGCCTGGTGGGCCTACTGGTCGACGACACCGGCACGCTGCTTTTGACTTGGTTCAACGCCCCCTACCTGGTCAAGCGGCTGCGGGCCGGGCGCCGACTGGTGGCCTTCGGCAAGGTCGACGCCTACGGCGGCGGTCAGTTGATCAATCCCGACTTCGAGCTCCTCGGCGATGACGAGGAAACCGACGGCGGCGACCCCCTGGCCGCCGGGCGCATCGTGCCCATCTACCCCCTCACCGAGGGGCTGGGCCAGGGCTTCCTGCGCCACCTGGTCCGCCGAACCCTGGACGAGTTCGTCCCCCGGCTCCACGACCACCTGCCCGCCGGACTGCTCGAGGAGCGCGGCCTGCCCGACTTGGGCCGGACCCTGGAGGCCCTGCACTTCCCGGAGGCTCCCGAGGACCCCGCCCGGGCACGCCGCCGCCTGGCCTTCGACGGCCTGCTCACCCTCCAGTTGGCAGTACTGCGCAGCCGCCGTGAGCTGGCCGGGAAGCGGGTGGCCGCCATCGAGCCCCCCGGGGAGCTGGTCCGCCGCCTGGCCGGCGGGCTGGCCTTCGAGCTCACCGCCGCCCAGCGCCGGGTCATCGAACAGCTCCGCGCCGACCTGGCCCGGGAGCGCCCGATGAACCGTTTGCTCCAGGGCGACGTGGGCTCGGGCAAGACCCTGGTGGCCCTGGCGGCGATGCTGCTGGTCGTCGAAGGCGGGCTGCAGGCGGCGCTGATGGCCCCCACCGATGTGCTGGCCCGTCAGCACAAGCGCAAGCTCGACCGCTTGCTGCGCCCCCTGGGCGTGCCCTGTCATCTGGTGACCGGTTCGGTGAAGAGCCGCAGCCGCCGCACCGCCGAGGAGGCCGCCGCCGCCGGTGAGCCCGGGATCTGGATCGGCACCACAGCGCTGATTCAGAGTGGCTTCCAACTCCAGCGACCGGGACTGGTCGTCGTCGACGAGCAGCACCGCTTCGGCGTGGCCCAGCGTTCCGTGTTGGGCGGAGCCGTGACCAACGTCCTGGTGATGACCGCCACGCCGATCCCTCGCAGCCTGGCGCTGACCGTCTACGGCGAGACCGACACCAGCGTCCTCGACGAGCTGCCCCCGGGGCGTCGTCCCGTCAAGACCCGCTGGCTGCGGCGCAAGCGAGCCGCCGAGGCCTACAGGCATCTTTGCGCCGAGGCCGCCGCCGGACGTCAGGGCTTCATCGTCTGCCCTCTGGTCGAGGAGAGCGAGAGCCGCCCTCTGGCCGCCGCCGAGCGCCGCCACGCCGAACTGCGCGAGGGTGAGTTGGCCGAACTGCGCCTGGGACTGGTCCACGGACGCCTGGACCCGACGGAGAAGGAGCGGGCGATGCGCCGCTTCGCCGCCGGGGAGCTCGACGCCCTCGTCGCCACCACCGTCATCGAGGTCGGCGTCGACGTGCCCAACGCCACGGTGATGATCATCGAGGAGGCCCAGCAGTTCGGCCTGGCCCAGCTCCACCAGTTGCGCGGCCGGGTGGGCCGGGGGTCGGCTCCAGCGCGCTGCTACCTCGTCTCCGGCGACGAGCTGACCGCCGAGGCCGTCGAGCGGCTAAAGGCCCTCTGCCGCACCGGCGACGGCTTCCAGCTAGCCGAGTTGGACCTGCGCCAGCGCGGACCCGGCGAGCTGCTGGGCGCCCGACAGCACGGCGTCCCCGACGACGCCCTGGCCGCCCTGGTCTCCGACCGCCGCCTGCTCGAGGACAGCCGCGAGGCCGCCCGACACCTCCTCGAAAACGACCCCGAGCTGGAGCGTCACCCGGCGCTGCGCCGCCGTCTCGAGACCCAGTACCCGAAAGGCGGTTTCGGCGTGGCCAGTTGACCCGCCCTCTGCTAGAATCAGCCCGATGACACAGATCGTTACCCGCCGGACACTCCCCGCCGCAGGGCGAAACCCCAAGCGAGGTCGACACCGATGTCCAAAGCTCCCCGGTTGCTGATGCTGCTTTTGACGCTCTCCCTCTCGACCGCCGCCGCCGTCGAGGTCACCGGCGTGCGCTGCTACACCGACCAGGGGCTGACCTACGCCGTGTTCTACCTGGACGGCCGCGCCGAGATCGAGTTCTCCACCGAGCTCAGCGACATCCGGCCCTCCCTGGGCCTGATCGTCCGCGACGCCGTGGTCGAGGGCGTCGGCGCCCTGGCCGAGCCCGTCGGCTTGGCCGCCGCCGGCAACTACGAGCAGCGCGGCGACGACGCCGTCTTCTTCATCTTCCCCGGCAACGGCGCCGGAAGCTATCGGGTCTACCTGGCCCAGAACCCCTGGCGCGCCGTGCTCGAAATCAGCCCCGCCGACGAGAACAGCGGCCCGCTGGAGCTGGACGCAAGCCTCGAACCCGACGACCGCGACTCCCTCTACCCCCCACCGCCCGACCTCTCCGGCTGGAGCCGGGGGAGCGTGCTGCTCGTCGACGATGACGACGGACCCAACAATGGCAACCCCTTCGGCGTCGATGTCCAGGAGCCCTACATCCAGGCCCTCGACACCCTGGGCGTTCCCTATGAGCTCCACGTCGTCGGCCACAACGGCTCCGGGCCTTCCCTGGGCACTCTCCAACGCCACGAGGTCGTCGTCTACTTCACCGGCGGCGACGCCTACAAGGTTTGCCTGAGCTCCACGGACCGCCGCAACCTGCGCGCCTACCTGAACGGCGGCGGCCGACTGCTGCTGATCAGCCAGAACTATCTGGACCAGGTCTCCTTGAAGGGAACCGCCGCCGGGGGCAGCCTGGCAGAAGCCCTGGGTGTGGCCTCATGGCGCGGCGACGCCTGCACCTCCATCGCCCTGGGCGAGCCCGCCCACGAGCTCAACGCCGGGCTCTCCCTCGAACTCATCGGCGGAGAGTACAACGTCGGTTGCTGGAGCGACGGCCTCGAACTCAACGCCCGGGGCAAGGCGATCTTCACCGACCGCGACGGCGGAACCTGCGGCGTGGCCGTGGCCGACGCCGGCTACCGCTCGATCTTCCTCAGCTTCGCCTGGTCGAACAGCGTGGTCTGGGAGGAGGCCCTGGGCTGCTTCGGGCGCTGCCTGGAGTGGCTGGCCCGCTGAGACCGCCCGCCCCGATTCGCGACAAGCCCCTCGTTAAGAGG
>WJMB01000296.1 GCA_014728185.1 Candidatus Coatesiibacteriota bacterium | reverse complement strand
GGGCGGGGACGCCCCTCGCCCGACTCGGCGCCGCATTCCGCAAGAAACGTGCCAACGCCTCCCCGGGCGGTCGGCGTGAAGGTGCGCAGCGGCGGGGTCACCGCCGCGGTCGCGGTCGGCGGGGTGAAGCGACGGGACAATCATAGCACCCGGGGCGGCGGGTGAAAACCGTCGGCGTCGGGAGTCACTCGGCGGCGTCGTAATCGTCGTCGGTTTCGTTCTCACCGGCGAGCAGGGCGGCCTCCTCGCGCAGCAGGCGGCGGCGCATCCGCAGGTGGAGCAGCTTGGCCACAAGGATGGTCAGGTAGTAGACCACCAGTCCGACGCAGACGCTGAGCAGCCCGGCGCCGACCATCCAGGGCAGGGCGGCCTGTCCCAGGAAGCCGCCCAGGCTCTCGAATACGCTCTCCAGACTGGTGAAGTCCAGGCTGGCCTCGACGATGCGCCCGGTGATCCAGCCGCCGATCTCGATCTCCAGCCAGAAGAAGAAGGGCAGGGTCAGCGGGTTGCCCAACTGGGTGGATGCCAGGGCGGCCAGGCGGTTGGAGGGGGTCACCGAGGCGATGAGCAGGGCCAGCACGGCGTGAAAGCCTACTAGGGGCGTCACCGAGACCGCGGCCCCGATGGCCAGGCCCAGGGCCACCTCGCGGGGGTCCTTGTGGCCGACCAGCCAGCGCCCGATGCGGCGGAAGAAGTCTTTGGTTCTTTTGAAGGCCACACGCACCGTCCGATTGCGTTTGGAATGATGAAACCCTACCAGTTGGCGAGCCTTCGGTCAAGCGGCCGCCGCGCTTTACCGCATCGGCCGCTCGTGGTAAGCTAGGGCGTAAACTCTGACCCCTCGGGACGGCGCATGGCCGAGATCGGCGACCTCACAGGCTCGATAACCGAGCTGCTCAAGCTGTCGCGTTCCAGCGACGACTTTCTCCCCGTCTTCCGCCGGGTGCTGGAGCACCTGACGCGGACGACGGTCTGTCGTCACCCACGCATCGTCTGGTACCCGGAGCGCTGCCCCCTCTTCGATCGGCGATACTCAGGCTCCGGTGATTCCGGCCTGGTCGGACTGACCCTGGACGACTTCCCGGAGGAAGTCGACGCCGACGCGTTGGTCTTTTCTCTGCCCCTGCACAGCCGGGGTAGGCTCTACGGGCGGCTGGAGGTCTTCGGCCTGGAGCTGGATCAGCTCCTCGACAGCGATGTGGCGGCGGCGCAGAGCTACGCCGAGATCCTCACCACGGTGATCACCGACCGGCTGAGCCGCATCGACGCAGTGACCCGGCTCTACATCCGCGACGTTCTCGAAGAGCGCCTGCCCCGGCTGATCCAGGAATCGCGGGGCGCGAGGACCGGCCTCGGCGTGGTGATGGTCGACCTGGACCACTTCAAACGGGTCAACGACACCTACGGCCACGCCGTGGGCGACCGGGCCCTGAGAACGGCCGCCGCGGTGCTGCGGCGGACCGTCGAGGGCGGCGGCTTCGCGGCGCGTTACGGCGGCGAGGAGCTGGTGGCGGTCATCGACGGCGCCCACGCCGCTGATACGGCGCGGATCGCCGAAACCGCCCGGCGCAACCTCGCCCGGCGGGCGATCCCCGTGCCGGAGAAGGGGCTGAGCTTCCAGATCACGGCCAGCTTCGGCGCGGCGCTCTATCCCGACCACGGCCGCACGGCAACCGAGCTGTTGGCCGCCGCCGACGAAGCGGTCTACGCCGCCAAGGAGGCCGGTCGCGACCGGGTGATGACGGCCGGCTCGCCGCCGCGTCCGGTCACCCGCCGGGAAGCCGAAAAAGTCGCGACCGAACCGGTGTCGATACCGCCGCCGAAGAAGAAAGGTACGAGCAAGAAGACCAGGAAGGAGCCCTCGACCCTGCCCATCATCCGCGTCACCGATCAACCCCGCCGCCCCGAGAGACGGCGCGGCAAGGCCAAGCCGACGCCTCCACCTCCGCCGCCGCCGCGTGCCCGGGGAAGCCTGGCGGCGGACCTCCGCGAGCGTCTGGCCAAACTGGATTCGGTGCGCGCCTACGACCTCTCCACCTCGGCCCGCCTGGGCCTGCGGCAGTTGAAACCCTACTTCGTCGACGAGCACCGCGGCGAGCTCTTCGTCATCGAGTACCATCAGCACCGTGTCCACCGCCTGCCCCTGCATCGCATCCTGCGTGAGCAGAAGCGCCCCCGGGCCCTGCGCGGGCGCGTCTCGCTGACGACCCTGGGCGGCGGATCCGGCCCGGCCGCCCTGGTCAATCCGAGCGCCGTGGCCGTCGACGATGACGGCTACCTCTGGATTACCGACACCTTCAACCATCAGGTCAAGCAGTACGACCGCGATGGCAGCTACCGGGACCGCTCCTTCGGCGGCCCCGGCGACGCTCCGGGCTCGCTGATGCAGCCCCAGGACCTGTCTTTCTACGGCGAGCTGCTGCTGGTGGCCGACACCGGCAACCACCGGCTGCAGGGCTACGGCCCCTCGGGACGCTGGGACTTCGAGATCGGCGTGCGTCCCGCCGAGGGCGGCGGTCTCTCCCAGCCCACCAAGCTGGCGGTCTCGCCCGACGGTCGGCTCTTCGTCCTCGACCTGGTAGCCAACCGGGTGGTGATCTACGATCACCGGGGGGATTATCAGGGCGAGCTGGCCGATTACGGCACCGGTCCGGGCCAGTTCCGCTCCCCGACGGACCTGGCTGTCACCCGGGAGGGGGTGCTGGTGGTCAGCGAGGGCGGCGACAACAACCGGCTGCAGTTCTTCGACGCCAGCGCCGACATCGCCGCGCCGGAGTCCTCCCCCGGCGAGGGCAACCTCTACGGCGGCGGAGGTGCCGCCGGACCGGCCCTGGAGCACCTGGGCACCCTGGAGCTGGGCGGGGTCCTCTGGAGCGGCGACCGCCTGCTGCCCCTGGCCCGCACCCGGCACGGCGAGCCCGACGTGCGCCGCCTTCGGCCCTGGTCGGTGGCCGGCGGCACCATCAACGAGCTGTTCCTCGTCGATCAGAACTCCAACCACCTGCTCGGCCTCAAGCTCGCCGACTGACGACGCCCCTTTACCCCAGGCGCGGCCCTCTGCTATCCTCGGGTCTCGTCGCGACGGTTCAACGAACCCAATCCCCCCTGGAGCAACAGATGAACAAGCCCGACCACCATTCCAACGCCAGACCGATCACGGCGGCGGCGATGACGCTGATCCTTCTGCTGGGCGGCTGCGCCGCGCGGGAGCACGATCCGCGGCTGACCTACGTCGCCGACCGGGGCGGCAGCGACCAGGTCTACCTCCACGACCTGACCACGGGCCAGACGCACCAACTGACCAGCGGCGCCGGCGACAAGGCCGATCCGGCCTTCAGCCGCGACGGCGAGTGGGTCTTCTACTCCGGCGACGCCGACGGCGATTGGGACATCTACCGGGTCAACGTCGAGGACGGCGAGGTGGAGAAGCTGACCTGGAACCTGACCAACGAGCGCTTCCCCGCCGCCACCACCTGGGATGACGGCGTGGTCTACCTCTCCGAGAACGACGGCGGACCCACCCTCTGGGTGATCAACGAGCCCGGGGATTCCGAGCCCCTGGAGATCAACCTGGAGCTCTTCGGCGACTTCACCTACGCCCGCTGGGACCGCCGGGGCAACTGGCTGGCCTACACCGTCGAGGCCGACGACTACCCCAGCCCCGTGCCCTCGGCCGCCGGCAACATCTGGCGCTACAACCACGGGGCGATGTTCTTCGAGGGCCTGATCGAGGACTTCGCCGACAACCGCCACCCCTGCTGGAGCAACGACGCCCGCTGGCTGGTCTTCTCCTCCAACCGCGGCCCCGACGGCGCGGACTTCGCCGACGACGACGCCGACTACGACCTGTTCCTCTTCGAACTCGACCAGGGCGAGATCGTCCGGCTGACCGACGACCCCGGCGACGAGCTCTGGCCCATCGTCGAGCACGACAACGAGAGTCTGATCTTCTACGGCGAGCTCGACGGCGTCGGCGGCCTCTACCGTCGCAGCACCACCTCGGGCCGCCCGCGCTACGAGCTGCTGGTGCCCCTGGAGGAGCCGCCCCGTGGCGTCTCCTTGCACCCGTAAATGAAGACTAGGCCGCTCAGCGTCGTCCTTCTCCTGCTGCCGACCCTGACCGCCGCGGAGCCGGTCGAGGGGGGGCAAACTGACACCGCCGCCTACCGGGGCGCCTGCCTGGCGGTTCTTGACGCCGCCGGACTGGTCGTCGTCGAGGACGCCGAGGACCCGCGACGATGGTTCGTCGACTACGCCGGCGCCGAAAACGACTGGCGGATAACCGTTTACCTGGACGCCGAGACCCTGTTCCTCTCCGCATTGATCCTGGAGGCGCCGCCCACCGGCGGGGACGAGCCGCCGTCGCTCCTCGACGCCGAAACGGCCCGGCTGGCCCTGCGGCGCAGCTTCGATCTGTCCGACTACAAGTACGCCCTGCACCCCGACGGCCGTCGCCTCTACCTTTGCCGCGATCTACCCCGCGCCGCCGTCGATCCCGACGTGCTG
>WJMB01000295.1 GCA_014728185.1 Candidatus Coatesiibacteriota bacterium | reverse complement strand
GCCTAATTGCATGCATATATAACGAGTAAGCACTGGTTTTTGAAGACAAGAGTCTGCTCTTTCTTCGTCATTGTCATGTATCAGCCGCTTTTGCTCAGGCGCTTTTGCTCAGGCGCTTTTGCTCAGGCGCTTTTGCTCAGGCGCTTTTGCGAGGTGGGGCGGTGTTTCGAGTTGTAACTAGCTAGTCCGGGATCGTGTGTGATGCCTAACGGACTTCGCTGAAAACGGAATCTCCCCGGGCGATGTGATATAATGTATTTGGACCTTCAGCTATTTTCGAGGTTTCTCCCGGGTGAGGTCGGTCTGGGATAAGGCTAGGTTTGTCAGGTAGTTGGGTTGACGGGTGCCCGTTTGGGCGGTCGGCTTTTAAACACACCCCGCGCCTTGACCGCGAACCGGCCCGGTCGTACAATCGCCGATCCCGCAAACGCTCAACCCCTCGTTCAGAAAGCCCGGCGGCAATGCCCCAGCGCGCGCTGACAGTCCTGATGGTGGTCCTCGTCCTCGCCTGTCCGGCGCAGGAGGACCTCTTCGAGCGCGGCCTGTTCGCAGCCGCCGCCCTTCAGGCCACCCCGGCGGCGCTGATCGAGCAGGACACCGAGGCCCTGTGGGTCCTGGGCTCCGCCGAGCTGGCGCGCAGCCGGTCCGCCCTGGCCACCGAGCATCTGGAAGCGCTGATCCTGGAGCGGCCCAACCAGCGGCACCTGGAGCGTTCCCTGTTCATGTTGGGCCGGGGTTACGCCGAACAGGGCGACCACCTCCGCGCGGCGCAGAGCTACCGCGCGGCCTCCCGTCTCTCCGCCGGGGTCCAAACCCGGGGCTACGCCCTCTACCGCCTGGGCGAGTCGCTCTACGACGCCGGGGACTACGCCGGCGCCCTGGATGCCTACCGGCGCATGGAGCGCGAGAGCGCCGAAGACGAGGTTTCCTGGGGGGTCCACTTCGCCATGGCCCAGGCCCAGGTGCAGCTCGACGACCTCGACGGCGCCGTCGAGGAGCTGCGGGCTGCCCGGGAGGGCTGCGCCGCGCCGCCGGTGCGCGCCCAGGTGGACTACTGGCTAGGCCGTACCCTGGCCGCCGCCGGCCGCTACGAGGAGGCCCGACGCTCCTACTCCGAGGCCCGCTCGGCCGCCCATCCCTTGAGCGACCGCGCAGAATTCGAGTACGGCCTGACCCTCTACATTCTGGAGGACTACACCGGCGCCGCCGAATCTCTCGGAAGGATCAGCCGCGGGGCCCAGACCGACCCTCCGGCCTCGGAGCTGATCGGCGACGACGAGATCGCCGCGGCCCGCTACTACCTGGGTTGGGCCGACTACCACCTCAGCGACTACGCCGCAGCCGAGGCCCTGGCCGCCGGACTGCTGGATGACGGCGTCTACGGATCCGGCGCGCGTGTTTTGCTGGCCGAGAGCGCCCTGGCCGGCGGCGACTACGCCGTCGGCGCCCATTACTTCGGCCTGGCCGCCGACGAGGCCCGCGGCGGTGAGGCCCGGACCGCCCGCTTCAAACAGGGTCTGTGCCTCTACCGGATGCGGGACTACGCTACCGCCGAGGAGGTCTTCGCCGGGGTGGCCGCTCCGGACGGCGGCGACGCGGCCTCGTACTGGCGGGCCATGTCGGCGATGCGCGGCGGCGCGCCGCGTCGCGCCGAGGAGCTCTTCCTGCCCGTCTACGCCGCCGGGGGTTCCCTGGCCGACAACGCCCTGCTCGAACTCGGCGACATCGCCACCAACACCGGACGCCACCGCCTGGCCGTGGAGCGCTACAGCGCTCTGCTCGAGACCGCCCCCGCCGGAGAACTGGCCCCGGTGGCCCTGTTCAGCCGCGGCCAGGCTTACATCCGCGCCGGAGAGCACCAGCGCGGTCAGAACGATTACGCCGCCCTGGTCGACACCTTTCCCGCCGACGAGCTGGCCGACGACGCCCTCTACCTGATCGCCCAGGCGGCCTTCGAGACCGGCCGCCACCTCGAAGCTCTTCCGCTCTTCGAACGCCTGCGTGACGAGTATCCGCGCTCACGCTACGCCGACTACGCCGATCTGCGCCGCGCCGACTGTCACTACGCCCTGGGCGAGTTCGCCGCCGCCCGGAGTCTCTACGCCGATTTGGGCGCCGCCACCCCCCTCAGCGAGGTGGCTGACGACGCCCTCTACGGCGCCGAGCTCAGCGCCTGGCGTCTGGGCGATTACGCCGACGTGATCGAGGCCACCGAGGCCTACCTGCGACTGCGTCCCGGCAGCTACCTGGCCCCGGAGCTGCTGCTGACCATCGCCCGGCACCACCGGGATCACGGCGACATCGACTCCGCTTGCGCCCACTACCGGCGCATCCTCGAAAAGCATCCGGACAGCGCCGAGCTGGCCGCGGCCTCGGCGGAGCTGGCCCGCTGTCTGGCCGAGAGCGGCGACGACGCCGAGGTGATCGCCCTGCTCGAAAGCGCCCTGGCCCAGACCCCGGCGGGACCGGGCCGCGCGGGCCTGCACTTCCAGTTGGCCCGGGCCGCGCGACGCGGCGGCGACTACAACCTGGCCCTGGAGCATTACAATATCCTGATCCACCAGTACCCGGGAGGCCTGGACTGGCTGCGGGCCAACTACGAGTTGGCCGGGATCTACCGGGAGCTGCACCAGCCCGGACCGGCGCGGACGGCCCTGGAGCGGATCATCGCCGCCGAGCCCTCTAGGAACTGGCTGGACCTGGCCCACCTGGAGCTGGGCTTCGTCGAGCAGGAGGCCGGTTACGAATCCCGGGCCCTGGAGCATCACCGCCTGGCCGCCGAGAGCCGGGACCCCGACATCGCCGTCCAGGCAATCTTCTGGCTCGGCGAGCTGAACTACGGCATCGCCGCCTTCGATGAATCCCTGGCCCTCTTCCAGCGTCTCGTCGACGACTACGGCGGCGACTACCCCTCCTACGCCGCCCGCTCGATCCTTCGCCGCGCCAACATCTACGAGCGCCGCGACCAGCCCCAGGCCGCCCGACGCCAGTACACCAAGGTCGTCGAGGGCGATTACGCCCAGACCTATCAAGACCGGGCCGCCGAGCGTCTGGCGGTGTTAGAGTGAGACTCCGCGCCACAGTCCCGTTGCTCGTTCTGTTGGCGGTCGCTTCCCGGGCCGCCAATCGCGCCGAGGAGACCGCCTTCGCCGAGACCTTCGCCCTGCTCGGCGTCGACGATCCCGGACCGGCCGCCGTCGAGGCCTTCGACGAGCGCGTGTTGACCGCCGGCAGCCGCTTTATCGAGGAATCCTACGCCCCCGAGGTCGAACTCCTGGGCGATCCCCTCTTCGCTCCGGCACGCAACCAACACTTCCGGATCACAGGCTCCCTGGACGACTCCCTGGACGGCCGGGGTCGCCTCGAGCACGCCCTCGAGCTGGGAGAGTTCGCCTACCACGTGCGGGCCGAGTACGGCACCCGGGAGCGCGACACCCACCCGCGCGGAGCGGGCGGTTTCCGGGCCGGCGCGGGCTGGTTGCCCCGGGAGGGCCACCGGGTGATTCTCAACGGTGGCTACGACGCCTGGAGTTTCGACGGCGACGGCTACCGGCAGGACCAACAGAGTTGGTTCAGCGACGTCCTGGGCGTCTGGTGCCCCCGTCCGGGACTGACCACTTTCGCCCGCCTGGGCTTCGACGAGTTCAGCCAGCGGGGCCGCGACGAGCTCGAAGACGCGGAGCTGGCCGCCGATTTGGGCCTGCGACTGTTCATCGGCGCCGACGACTATCTCACCGTGGACGCCGGAATACGCCGACCCGGCGGGGATGCTTCGCTTTCGGGCGCCTTCGATCTGGTCAACACATTCACCCTGGATCGAATGATCTTCCTGACCACCGGGGTGGGATTGGCCTACGACGGGGCGCCCCACCTGCTCTACGACGGCGCCGTGCGGCTGCTGATCGGTCCGTTGTCCCTGATCAGCCTGGTGGGCAGCCGCAACGCCGAGCAACCCGACGCCGCCGACGGCCGCTTCGGCCTCGAGGGTCTCGCCGGAGGGGTCGGACCCCGGATGAAGCTGAGCGAGGACTATTACCTCGAGTACTCTCTGCACCTGGCCGAGACCTCCATCGCCGGTGTGCGCGGGGGTTACCGCCGCCTCGTCGAGCCCGTGGAGCTGGTCCTCACCGGACCGGACGCTCTGGAGCGCCGCCGAGGACCCGACCGCGAGTTGTTGGTCCTGGGGGCCTTCGTCGATTACACTCTGCCGGCTGGACGCTGGCGCGGTCGCCTGACCCTGGACTATGAGTACGCCGACCCCGCCGCCTTCCGCCGCGCTCCCCTCACCGAACCCGTGCCCCACCACGCCGAGCACAGCGGCGAGCTCTCGCTATCGCTCGAACCGCTGGAGTGGCTCGGCTTCGAGCTCGGCGGCGACTTCCTCGGACCGCGGGCCGATGGCGCGGGGGGAGAGATTCCCGCCCAACTCGCCCTGGACGTCGAGGTGGCCTTCACCATCGACGATTTCCTCGGGGTCGCCCTCTACACACGGAATCTGCTCGAACAGGAACTCCGCAGCACCACCGCCGCTCCGCCGCTCTCGCTCAGTCTGGGCGCCCGTCTGGAACTCGTCTGGTAATCCACTAATCCGTCACCCGTCTTGCCCCGTACTCCCCGCGGGTGGTATAGTCTAGGCCTTGCCTGAGTCGATCCATTGACGGGAGATGATATGGTGGAGAAGAAGCCCCGCTTTCTTCGGCGGCTGTGGGCCTGGTTTAGTTCCCTGCGGGTGCTGTTCTGGTTGTTGACGACGCTGGCCCTGCTGTCTCTGGTCGGCGCCTTCGTTATCCAAAACGCGCCGCCCCACGCCTACCTGGAGCTCTACGGCGAGGGCTGGAGCGGAATCATCTTCGCCCTGGGCCTCGACGACGTCTTCGGAGCCTTCTACTTCGTCGCCCTGGAGGTCCTGCTCGCCCTCTCCCTGGTCGCCTGCGTGGTCAATCGGCTGCGCGCTAGGCTGCGCAGCGGCGCGAAAACGAGCGGCCGTGTCGACTTCTCCTTCAACGTTTCCACCGAGCCCCGCCGCTTCATCACTCTGACCTCCTCGCGGCTCAAGCGCCGCGGCTGGAAGGTGAAAAAACCGAGCGAGGAATCCCTCAGCGCCGAGCACAGCGCCTTCGGCTGGTGGGCTTCGCTCGCGCTGCATCTTGGAGCGGTCCTGTTTCTCCTGGCCGGTTTGTTCAAGGTGACCCTGGAGCGGGAGAGCCTGCTGGTACTCTTCGAGGGCCAGGCCCAACTGCTGCCGCCGGAGCTTGGCGAGCTCGAGGTGGTCGCCACCGATTTCGACACGCTGAGAGACCCCAACTCCGACAAGGTGCTGACCTACTACACCGAGTTGACGACACGGCCCCTCGACGGTGAAGGCTCTGAGCCCGCCAGGATCGAGGTCAACCACCCCCACCGCCTCGACGGGCTGACCTTCTACCAATATCTGGTCGACGAGCGCAGCCCCGTCGAGCTTCTCGTGGGTCCCCCCGAGGCCCTGGAGGCTTACGCCGCCGGACTGGGAGCCCACCTCCACTCCACCCTCTACCCCACCGCCGTCGAGTTGCGCGCCGAGGCGCCGCCCGTCGAGTTCGAGGAGCTGAGCACGCCGCCGGAGGCCGCCGCCGCTTCTCCCGATACCGCCGATGGAACTCCGGCGGATGACGCGCCCTCCCCCTCCGAACCGACCTTGGAGAGCCCGCCGAACGTCGAGGACACCCCCGCCGCGCTCGAAGAAGCCGCCACCGATGAACCGGTAAGCCCCGGGCCCTCACCCGTCGAAACGTCTTCCGATGTCCCGCCCGAGCCGGTCCGGGGCGGCGGATTCGTCCAGGCGCCCCTGGGCGGCGACGCCGTGACTCTGCCCGACTCGCCCTACCGGGTGCGTGCCCGGGAGTACCTCCCCGCCGATCCCGACGCGGGGATCGGCCCCGCGGTAATCGTCGAACTCTCCCGCGACGGCGAGGTTTTAGCCGAAGGGGTCCCGGTGTATGAGCGCCAGGCGGGCTACACCGATCCCCAGTTGGAGGAACTCGGGCTGCGCCTTATCCTGGGGAGCGTCCGCTACACCTCGACCCAGCGACCGGAACGACCCGGGGAGGTCGAGGTGCTGCGCTGCTGGGGCGGTGACTACCCGAGCGAGGGCAGTTGGATCGATTCCCGGTCGGCCGGCGTGCTCTTCGTCGGTTTCGAGAGCGGACTCGGCCTGACCGTGGGCGGCGCCGACGGCGACCGGGTCGTGCTGGAGCGGCCCATCGACAGCGATCCGACGGCGACGGCGCACCTCGATGAAGACACCGCTCTGGCCTACAGTCTGGCCGACGAGGAGCCGATCACCGGCCTGCTGGTCAAGCGCGATCCCGGACTGTGGCTCTTCTGGCCCGCCGTTGCCCTGACCGCGCTGGGTTCCCTGCTGCTGCTCTTCTTCCCGCACAGGCGCCTGTGGTTGAGCATCGTCGAGGGGCGGGCGGAGATCGAAACCCGTCGTCTGACCGAGGCCGAGCTGCGCCGCCTGCTCTCGCCGGAAGGGGGTGGTCTGGGATGAGCGACCGCCGCCGGAACACTACTCAGATTCTCCTGATGGTCTCGCTGTCGCTGCTGCTGGGAGGATCATCGGCCGCGGCCTACGGACCCGCCGTCGAGCCCGTCGCCCCGCCGCGGCGCGAGGCCGGAGCCAACACCGCCGAGCTCTGGAGCGAGGTGCCGATTCCCGAAGACTTCGCCGAGCTGGGCCTCAAGGTCGGCGGCAACGAGGAAGTCTTCCTCTCCTTCGCCGTTCACCTGCGCGATCAACTCACCCAGGGTGACACTCCCGCCGGTGTCGCCGGAGAGCTCGATCCCGCCGCCTTCGCTCTCTGGTTCATCACCGGAGGCGCCGACGCCGCCCCCGTTTTCCACCTGCCCGCCGTTCCCGGCGCCGCCGGAGACAGCGGGGGTTTCATCAGCCCCGTCGAAGCCTACGAGCGCTACCGCGAATTGCTCGAATCCCCCGGCGACGAGGAGCTGAGCCGCTACCTGCGCGACCTCGGACGTCGCCTGGACTTCATCGCCGCCCACGCCGAGCCGGCCGCCCTGAACTGGCTGGCCCCGATGGCCTCCGGTGACCGACGCTGGTCCAACCTCCTCCAGGGCGGAGACCCGTTGGCCGTCGACGCAGCACTGGTCGAGTTCGATCAAAGCCAGACCGGGATGGACCCGGAGATGCTCGGCGCCGCCGACGCCGCCTATTCCCAGCTTCAGGACCAGGCCGCCCTCCACGCCCTCGCCCGAGAGCTGACCAGCGCCGCACGCACCGGCGACGCCGGGGTCACCGCCGAAGCCCTCAACGCCTTCCACCAACGTTTGATCCAGGCCAACCTATGGCGCTCCGGTTACCCTGACGACGATTTCCGGCGAGCCTACGCCACCTACCACCGCCTGCCCATCCTCGACTGGACCCACTACGCCTACGCCCTGGCCGCGCTGCTTTTCCTCGCCGCCCTGGTCTTCTCCCGGCCCCGGCTCTCCTGGTTGGGTGTGGGCGCCGTTGGACTGGGCTTCGTCGGGCACACCATCTTCCTGGCTCTGCGCTGGATCCTCTCCGGGCACTCCCCGACCTCGGGGATGTTCGAGTTCCTGGTGCTTTTGTCCTGGTGCATCGTCGGCGCCTTCCTCTACTTCGCCCTGCGCCGCGAGGCCCATTACGCCGGTCTGGGCGCGATGGCCCTCGTTTTCGGCATCTGGGCCCTGACCGGTATCGCCGAGCCGCGCATCGCTCAACAACTGATGCCGGCCCTGCAGAGCGTCTGGATGACCCTCCACGTCGGACTGACCGCCGTGGGCGAGGGCTTCATGGCCGCCGGGATGGTCTTCGCCGTCTTGTACCTGATCAAGAGTCGAACCAAACGCCCCCGCCGCGCGGGGCTTTTGCCCAGTACCCTCGAACTCGAGGAGTACAGCTACAAGTCCCTGTTGATCAGCTTCCCCTTCTACACCCTCGGCGGCATCGTCGCCGGGATGATCTGGGCCGAGCAGGCCTGGGGGAGCTGGTGGAGCTGGGACCCCAAGGAGACCCTGGCCCTGTTCGTCTGGCTGGTGCTGGTGCTCTTCCTGCACGCCCGACGGGTCAAGCCCTGGCGGGACCGCCGCCTGGCCTGGCTGGCGCTGCTGCCTTTCATCCTGGCCGTGCTGAACCTGCTCAGCAACCTGATCATTCGCGGTCTCCACGCCTACGGCTAACCCGCGATCAACCTCGAGTTGCGGGAATCCCGCCGCCGGTTTCCGCGTATCGTTAACAGGGAGCCTGGAGCCACGACGCAATCGCGGCCCATCCGGGACCTCGACAAAACCCCTCCCGCGATAAACTCTCGGCCCGGCACCGGCGTTGGCACGTTTCTTGCGGAGTCCCGCCGTCGGTTTCGAGCACGAGCCTACCCGCCCTGCTGCAAGAAACGTGCCAACGCCTCACCATCGACGAACCGGGCCGGTGGTCGGGCCGAAGTCGGGTTTTGTCGAGGTCCGGACCGCTTGATCAGCTCTCTGGTATCGGTTGCAGCGGCCGTTTTTTGTTGGTGAGCCTTGGCGAGTTCGCTGAAGCTCCACTTTAACAACCCGGCCGGTGTGCAGGCTCAAACAGTGCCAGCAACGTTTTTGAATGCGATAAAAACAAGAGTTCGCATAGTGGAAATGGACTGCTGCATACCTGTAAGGCTTTCTGGTGAAGTCATTTAGAAGGGAATCAGCTTTACTTGTCGAACAGGCTCTTTATGTCTGATGAGGGGTCTGAAGCTGCGGAGAGCCGGCCCGGCATCGTATGGGATGCAACATGGTTAACCGCGTGCGGTCCCAGCATGAAGTGATCCGGTCCAACACTATTTGATGATTCAGCGAGTACTACGCACCACCGGCGGTTCCGCCGTTAGTAAACTACAGAAGACGCGGCTCCGCCGTCAGCATTCCGAGGCCGATGCTTAAGAACCGTCTCATTTTCGCCCTGCTCTGCGTGGCGACCCTAGCCGGTGCGGCACCACGGGTCCTGCAGGCCGACGAGGCCGTCGAGCTGGCCCTGGCGGTGGACCGCCGCCTCGATGAGGCCCACGCCACCCTGGACTACGCCGAGGCCGCCCGTCTGGCCGCCTGGGGGAGCTACCTGCCCCTGGTCGGGGTCACCGGCGGCTACTCGCGCAACTGGTCCGGACCCAGCACGATGACCTTCACCGACCCCCTCTCCGGCGGGGAGATCGACTTCCGCATGCCCGAGGAGGTCGACAACCGCCTCTCCCTGGGCGCCCAGGCAAGCCTGTACCTCTACCGGGGCGGCGAGAATTACGAAGGGATCACGGCGGCGCGATCCTCGGTGCGCAGCGCCGAACTCCAGCTCCAGTCCATTACCTCCCAGGTGGCCTTCGAGACCCGGGCGGCCTGGGTCGAGCTCTACCGCGCCCAGGCCGGTCTGAACAGCGTACAGCGCTCCCTGGATTCGGCCCGCGAGCAGTTGCGCCTCTCCGAGGCGATGGAGAAGCTGGGTTCGCTTTCCCCCTCCGACGCACTCAAGGCCCAGTCGGCGGTGGATAACGCCGAACTGGCGGTCATCCAGGCCGAGAACTCCCTGGCCTCGGCCCGGGCCAACCTGGCCTTCCTCTGCGGCCTGCCCCTGGACGAGGAGCTGGCCGTCGGCGATCCCGAGGTCGAGCCGCTGACCACGGAACTCGACGAGGCGCTGGAGCTGGCTCGGGGCTCCTCACCCGAGCTCAGGGCCGCCGGGCTGCTCATCGAGGAGACCGAGGCCCATCACCGCGCCGCCCTCTCCGGTTACCTGCCCCAGCTTTACCTCCAGGGCTCCTACAACTGGCAGGAGGAGACCCCCCTGCCCGACGACGCCCTGGACGAGAACTACAACTTCACCGTGGGGGCCTACCTTTCCTGGAGCCTCTTCGACGGCTTCGCGAGCGAGGCCCGACGGGCCCAGACCAATCTCTCACGTCTGCAGGCCCGTCTGGGCGAGCGCGACACCGACCGCCGTCTCGAGCTCAACCTCCGCCTGGCGCTCAACGACCTCGAGGCCGCCCGACGCAGCGTCGAAGCCGCCCGGGCCAGCCACGAGCGTGCCGTCGAGGACCTCGAGCTGGCCCAGCGTAAGCTCGAGCTCGGTTCGGGAACGGTGCTGGCCGCCCTGGAGGCCGAGGCCAACCTCTCCGGCGCGGAGCGGGCCTTAACCGACGCCCGGGCGGGCTACGCACTGGCATGCTACCAGTTGGAACTGCTCATCGGCGAAGGGGGCGGGATTGAGTAAGAGCTACCTCGACAGACTCAACGAACAGATCGCGGACAAGAACTCCCGGGTCTGCGTCGGGCTGGACCCACGCTACAGCAGGCTGCCCGATGGACTGCGCGGCGAGATCGAAGAGTTGACCGATGCTCCGGCCCTGCGCTACGCTGAGGGCTACCGGCGCTTCTGCCGCGGGATCACCGAGGCCGTGTCTCCCTTCGCCGCGGCCGTCAAGCCCCAGTGGGCCTTCTTCGAGGCCGCCGGGCCCGCCGCCCTGGGCGCCCTCGTCGACGTCGTCGCCCACGCCCGGGAAAACGATCTGTTGGTCATCGCCGACGCCAAACGCGGCGATATCGGCTCCACCGCCGAGGCCTACGCCCGGGCCTTCTTCGGCTCCGACGCCCCCTGCCCCGTCGACGCCCTGACCGTCAACCCCTACCTGGGACGCGACGCCGTCGAGCCCCTGGTGTCCGCCGCCGCTGAGAACGGCGGCCTGGTGTATCTGCTGATCAAAACCAGCAATCCGGGCTCGGCGGACCTGCAGGACCTGATTCTCGAGGACGGCCGCCCGCTGTGGCGCGCCACCGCCGAGCTGGCCCGCGAGCTGGCCGGTGAATACCCGGGCGCCGTGGGCTGCGTCTTCGGCGCCACCCATCCTGATGATCTCAGGGTCGCCGCTGACATCCTCGAGGGACTGCCGTTGTTGTTGCCCGGCTACGGCGCCCAGGGCGCCGGAGCGGCCGAGTTGGCTCCAGCGCTGACTGGTTCCAACCTGATCAACTCCAGCCGGGGAATCATCTTCGCCCACGAGTCCTCGCAGCTCAATTGGCGCCAGGCCGCCGCCCGGGCCGCCATGCGGATGCAGGAGGACCTCGCCGGCACAGCCTGAGCGTCGTCGAGTTCGCGTCCCACGGAACGCCCCGGCCTCGCGCAACGTAGACAAGCAGTCAACCGTTTTATCGTTTCCGGACGTGGAGGTTCCATGCGCTTGACCAAGCTAACGGTGCTCGCCCTTATCCTCGCTGCGGGACTCGTCGCGGGTTTCGAGTTCTCCGCCGAGCTGCACACCCGCTTCGGCTCCGACTTCACCCGCTCCCTGACCGACGACGGCGGCGGCGACGGCGACGGCCTCTACTTCGGTGAGTTGCTCTTCCGGCCCCGCTTGAGCGAGGAACTGGGCGATTGGGGCCGTGTCCACGGCTCCCTCGAGGTCGACTACGCGGCGCTGGACGACGAATTGAACGTCGAGCTCGGCGAGGCTTTCGTCGAGATTGGCTTCCCCTGGCTGGAGCGCGTCGCCGCAGGTCTCCACGACCTGCGTTGGGGCGCCGAGGGCTTCTACAACCACGAGCTCTGGGGTCTGGACGCTCCGGGCCTGATCTACGACGCCGAGCCCCTGGGCTTGCGACTGGGTCACGATTACGGCTCGCTGAACTACGAGGTCCTGCTGGGGCTGGGCGAAGCCGAGGAGTCCAGCGACACCCTGTTGGCAGGCCTGCGCCTGGGCTACGCCGCCGACGGCTTCGCCGTTGACCTCTACGCCCTGGCCGATTCCCAGCCCCACGACGTCCGCTGGCTCTTCTTCGACCAGTATGTCTCCCGGGCCCCCGGTGTCCGCGAGAACGTCGTCCCACCGGCCTGGGTGCTGCGGCAGAGCCAGTTCACCGATCCCCTGGTCACCCGGCACAACCCGCTACAGACCCTGGCCCTGGGGCTGACCCTCTCCGATTACAGCGTCAATCCAGCCTACCGCCTCACCGTGGCCTACCACGCCTACGACGACCTGGACGAGTACGCCAGCTCGGGTCAGGAAACCGGCGGCGTCCACCTGCTGTTCTATCCCGAGGTGCGGGTCACCGAAGACTGGTTCGACGGCTACGTGGCCGCCCACGTCGACTACTGGAGCTCCCACGACGCCGACGGCCTCAACGTTTACACGCCCTACGACTCCCAGGACCCCATCGCCGGCACCCTGGCCTATGCGATTCACGTCGAGCCCGGCGTGCGCCTGGGCGATTACTGGCGCGTGGCTCTGGCCGGAGGCTACATCGAGCCCTCCACCGCCGGCGAGGACGTTTCCGGCACCGACGGCGACGACTCCCTGGACGCCTCCTTCTATATCGGTCCCCGGATCGAGTGGTTCCCCGTCTCCGAGGCGGGTTGGCTGTCCCTGATGCTGGGCGCCGACTACCGCCAGTGGGCCGTGGGGCTCTACGACATCGAAGACAGCGAGGTCGACGAGAGCCGGGAGATCACCGGTTGGGTGCGCGCCGAGGCCCAGCTCTAATCCGATGATCGAAACCGCCAAGGTGCTGAACCTGCGCGACAACGGCTCCGCCGAGGTCGAGATCCAGCGCAACGCCGAGTGCGGCGACTGTAAGATCTGCACCTCTCTCAACCCGGACAAGCCTTATTCCCTGGTCGCCGACAATCCGATCGGCGCCGAGCCCGGCGAGCTGGTCCGCCTCGAGATCGAGCCGCGCCGTTTCATCAGCGCCGGCGCCGTGCTGTTCATCCTGCCCCTGGTCGGTTTCGCCCTGGGTTTTCTCCTCGTCTCCCTCCTCGTCGACATCTCCACCGACGCCGGGACGGGGCTGGCCGCCGGCGGGGGGATTCTCTGCCTGGCCGGATTCTTCTACCTGGCCGCCCGCCTCGGCAAGCGCAAGCGACGCCGACCCCTGGTGCGTCTCATCGATCGCCTGGGTCCGGTCGACACCGTCGACGCGCAGGACTGCCCGCCCGCGAGCTGAACCCATCCCAGCCCAACGTCACGGGGGCCCTGCGGCCCCCGTTTCGCCTATCGTTTTCTCGCCCGCTCCCTTTGCCCGTCTCTGACAGGGACCTCGGCATTTGCAAACCCGGGAAGACGTTGGCACGTTTCTTGCGAAGTCCCGCGGACGTTTCGCACAGCAGGTCTCCCGCCCTGCTGCAAGAAACGTGCCAACGCCGGGATCGGGGCGGGGGCGTTCGTGGTCCGTTGTGGCAAAGGGTGCGGGCGAACCTGTAGTTTGGAGATAGCCGTCGCCGAGTCTTATCGCCATGGCTTTCGAAGTGGTCTGTCACATTCCGCCGGTGATCGGATGAGCCTTGGACGTTTGACAGCCCGGTTGGCTTTGACCTTGCCGCTGTTTGTATCGACGGCCGTTCCAGCGTCGGTTGACGATATCGACAATGTCGAAGGGGGGGAGCGGGTCTATCGGGCGCTGCCCCGGGTCGAGGTGGAACTCGAACCCGACGGACGCCGGGTGGATTTCCCCCTGCCCGATGTACGTCTGGTGCGTTTTTCGGAGCGGGTTGAGCTGGACGGTCGGGTGCTTGATCCCCTGGTCGAGTATCGGTTGGACTACGACGCGGGTGTGCTGGAGCTCCTCGGAGAACCGCCCCCGCCGGGGACACCGCTGACGGTCAGCTATCGTCACCTGCCCCTCGCGGAAGCGCCGGTGCCGAAGTTGAACCTCCCGCCGTCGTCGGCGCCCTACCGTGGTTCCGGCGACAGCCTCGAGGTCAGCGGTTCCAAGGGTGTGGGGTTGCGGTTGGATTCGGCGGGCGGGCTCGGGATCGTCCAGTCCCTGGACGTGAGTCTCTCCGGAGAGCTCACGGGGGGGCTCCGCCTGGAGGGGGTGCTCAGTGATCAGGACCTGCCTGTGCGCCCCGAGGGCACCACGGCGGAGCTGGAGGAGCTGGACGAGATCCGGCTTTCGGCGTGGACCGACACGTTGCGGCTCGATCTGGGCGATTACGACCTCGCCGGCCCCCTGGGCAGCGTCGAGGAGAGCTATGGTCCGGGGCGGCGGCGTCTGGAGGGCGGGCAGGTCCGGCTGAATTACGACGCCTGGGGCGCGCTGGCGGTCCTGAGCGCCTCCCCGGCCCAGAGCGCTGCCTGGCGCTTCACCCCCACCCCCGGGGTGGCCGGGCCGTACCTGCTCCAGGGCAACTACGGCGAGACCAACCTTGTCGTCGTGCCCGGATCGGAACGCGTCTTCCTGGACGAGCACCTGCTGGAGCGCGGCCTGGACGCCGATTACACCATCGACTACAGTCGGGGTTCCCTGACGCTCAATCCGACGTTGAGCCCGCCGGTGGGAGCCGAGCTGCTGGTGCGCTTCGAATACAGCGCCCGGGGCTACCGGCGCAACCTCTACGGCGGCGGTCTGCGGCTGACCCTGGGCGACCTGGACTGGAGCCTGAGCTACTATGACGAAGCCGACGACGCCGAGGCCGATCTTTGGGGGATGGGCGAGGAAGACCGTGAGAACCTCGAACGGGCCGGGGACGATCCCCTGGTCCGGCCCCTCGACGGCGCCGGAGCCTACGAGTATGTCGGCGACGGCCGGGGCGGCTACGAGCTGATCTACGATCCCGGTACCGGAAACTATCGCTTCGAGCCCCGGGTCGGCGGTGACTACCGTCGGCGAAGCTGGACCCTGCCGGCGCCGCGGCGCCACCGCCTGGCTCTGCTCACCGGCGGCCTGCGCGGCGAATGGTTCAACGGTGAGCTGGAGCTGGCACTCTCCGATTACGACCTGAACACGCTCTCGCCGCGCCACGACGACGACAACGCCGGTCTGGCCGGACGTCTCGAACTTACCGGCGAGCTGCCCCTGGGCGACGAAGCGCTGAGCTTCGAGGTCTCCGGCGAGCGCCGCGAGGCCGATTTCCGCGCCCTGACCCCCCAACAGGGCGATCCTGAGCTCCATTTACGCTGGGGCTACGATCCCACCGCCACGGCACTGCTCGAGCGACTCGAGGGTCGATTCGGCTATCGCTTCGCCGACGGCCCTCGGCTCTGGCTGGGTGGCGGTGGTCTGCGCCGCGACATCCCCCCCGGGCGCGTCTACACTCGAGAGGTGGATTCCGCACCACCCCGGGAACTGAGGCGGCGCCAGTTCGAGCTCGCCGCCGGACTGGATTGGCCCGGTTCCGTCGGTTTGAGCTACGCTTACCGGCGTCAATCGGGCTGGAGCGACGACGCCGAGGAGCCCGGGGAGACATTCGAGCTGGGCGCGGAGATTCACCGACTCGAGCTCGCGCCTTCCCTGGGGGTTTGGCGGCCCCGCGCCGAGCTGGTCCTGGACGATCGCCGGGGCTCGCCGGACCGCCGGACCGCCGATTATCTCCTCGGCTTGGGCTGGTCGCCCGTCCCGGGCTTCGCCCTGGATTACGATTTGCTCGCCGGACGCAGTTACGGCGCGCTGGATGACGGGCGGCCCCTCGAGGCCGGACACCTCAGCCACCGCTCAACGCTGCGCTGGCACAGCGACAGCCTGCGGCTCAGACTGGCCTACCTGCGCCGCGACGCCTTCGATCGCCGCGAAGAGCCCCTCGAGGTGGACGGTGTCACCGACTCGGGCGGCCTGGACCTGGGCTGGACGGCGGCCTCG
>WJMB01000294.1 GCA_014728185.1 Candidatus Coatesiibacteriota bacterium | reverse complement strand
TTGACCGTTCGCGGCGGCTGTTCTAAACTGGTGCGGACCCGGAACCCGGAGCGGGAACCAGCCTTGAGTGCCGAGATCAAACCAGCCCAGGGTAAACGGCTCGCGCCGCCGTACGGCGAGCTGCTCGATGAGCGTCGCCTGGACGGTCGGGTGGCTCTGCCGCCGCCCAACGTTTTCGTCCGCATCGCGCTTATCGGCGGGGGCGTGGCGCTCTACATCCTCAGCTATCCCAAGTTCGGGCTCTACGGCCTGGCCTGGTTCTGCCTGGTGCCGCTGTTCGTAGCCACGCGCAACCTGGCGCCGGCCCAGGCCTTCCGCCACTGGTTCGCCTACATGTTTCTGGTCAACGTGGGCGGCTGCTACTGGCTGGCGCCGATCACTGTGCCCGGCTTCATCGTCAGCAACCTGCTGATGTCGCTTTACACTGGTTTGGGCGGCATCGTCGCGGTGATCGTCTACCGCAAGGTGCCCCGGGTGCCCTGGTGGTTGGCGGCGTTTTTGGGCTTCGCGGCTTCGGAGTATCTCAAGAGTCTGGGTTTCTTCGCCTTCCCCTGGCTGGCCCTTGGTTACTCCCAGGCGCGCAACCTGGCCGGGGTGCAATTCGCCGCCCTCTTCGGCGTTTATGGCGTTTCGGCGGCGATCATCCTTTTCAACGCCCTGGCCGCCGAGGTCGTCGATCTGCTGCGCCGCCGATCATTCAAGCGGGCGCTGATCTACGGCAACGTCGCTCTGTTGGGGGTGGTGCTGATTCACTTCGGCGGCATCCTGGCCCTGGACGAGCCCGAGCCGACGGACCCGCCGGTGACTGCCGGGATCATTCAGGCGGGTATCGCTCAGGACCTCAAGTGGAACTACGAGTTCCGGGCCACGGGCGAGACTTACCGGATTTACCAGCGCCAGGTGGAGAAGGTCCTCGAGCGGTCCGCCGAGCCACCGGACATCATCATCTGGCCCGAGTCCTCGGCCAGTTGCTACCTGGAGAGGACGCCGCGCTGGCTGGAGCGCGTGCGGGGTATCGTCAACCTCTCGGGCTGCCGCCACCTGGTGGGCACCCAGGTGGAGGACTTCCTCGGCCCCGGTGGAACCGAGCGGCACTTCAACGCCGCCCTGCTCTACGAGCCGGGCAATCCCGAGCCCCTGGAGCGCTACTACAAGATCCACCTGGTCCCCTTCTCCGAGACCATCCCCTTCGGCAAGGACATCCCGATCATCGCCGAGATGATCGAGCGGGCCAGCGACTTCGACGCCGGCTGGCGGATGCCGTTGTTCGAGGTGACCCCGGGTCGCGGCGCCGAGGACTGGCCGCCGCCGGGTGATCACACAGGTCCGCGCCGCTCCTGGATGCCACCGGACTACGTCTCTTACGATCCCCCCGAGGTAACCGATCGCAATCTCGTCGCGCCCGAGCTTCCCGACGAGCCTGTGATCGCTCGACTGGGCCTCTTGATCTGCTTCGAGAGCATCTACCCGGAGATGGCCCTCGACTACACCCGGCGCGGCGCCGACGCCCTTGTTGTGATCACCAACGACGCCTGGTTCCGCCAGAGCGCCGCCCCCTTCCAGCACCTGGAGGTCGCCGCGCTACGCGCCGTGGAGAGCCGCGTGCCCGTGCTGCGCGCCGCCAACGCCGGAGTGAGCTGCTGGATCGACCCCTGGGGGCGTTTCTACGACGAGACCCCCCTGGACGTCGAGGCCGCCGTCACCGTCCACCTGCCCAAGAAGGAAGGCCCGACGCTCTACATGCGCATCGGCGATCTGCTGCCCCGCCTCGAGCTGGCCGCCTTCATCGCCCTGGGGTTGTTGGCGGCCGTGCTGACCTATCTGGAGCGCCGCCGGCGGCGTCCACGGCGCCGCAAGTAAAGCCGCGCTGTGGTATAATCAACAATCGCGGACACCCCCGGTCGCATTGTTCGATCGCATTGTTTAGGCCGCGTTCCGCAAACCAGCTCCGTGTCCGGTACCCGCAGCATCCACGGTGTCTCTTTGTCCGCTTGTTTTCTCAAGTGCGTTCACTACCAACGCGATCCAGCGCTCTTAGTCGTCTGTCAACGGAGGTCGCCTTGAAGCTGAGTCGTCAACCAACCTCCACCGTCCTGTTCATCGTCCTCCTGCTCGGTCCGGCCGTGCTGCTTGGCGGCTGCGCCGAGGAACTCGATGAGGACACCTACGTCCAGGTGATGATCGACCAGACCGAGCTGATGTTCAGCGAGGCCCTGGACCCCGAAGCCGCCCTGGAGCGCGCCGCCGAGGATAACGACACCAGCCTGGAGGCCGTCGAGGACTTCCGCGCCGAGCTCGAGAAGGACCCGGATCTCCAGCGCTCGATCAACGACCGCATCAACCAGGCCCTGGACGAGGCGATCCAGCCCAGCCTGCTGCCCGGCCAGTAGGGGGACCCTCGGCGCTTAGGCCAACCCGTCCGCCCCGGTCCCCGGGAACCCCTTCCGGCGGTACGCCGATCGTAAGCCAGCCATCGAGGTGATATGTCGACCTTGCGCCCGAACCGGTTCCGCATCTTCCTCTTCGCCGTCCCGGCCGTCGCCGTCGTCCTGCTGTCCGGCTGCGGCTCCAGCCTGGACGACGAGGGCTACGTCGAGATCATCCTCGCTAAGACCGACTACATGCTCGAGGAGGGCCTGACCGCCGAGGAAGCGCTGACCCGCGCCGCCGAGGACAACGGCACCACCGCCGAGGACGTCCGCGACTTCGAGGAGGAGCTGGCCAACGACCCCGAGCGCCTGGCCGACATCGCCGAGCGGATCATGGAGGAATCGGCCCCGCTGCGCGAGCGATACATCGAGGCCTACCGCCAGACCCTGGACGAGGCCCCGCCGTCCGTCGAGGACGAGCCGAGCCCCACACCGGCCCCGAACCCCGCCGGTGAGGATGAGACAACAGAGGAAACCGCCGACGAGGGCGAGGGCGTTGAGGACACCGAGCAGGGCGAAGACGCCGTCGAGGACGGTGAGACGGGAGAGACGATCGACGAGCCCGCCCCGGGCGATGACGAAGACGGCGGGGAGACCATCACCGAGCCCTTCCTGCCCGGAGAGAGCACGGGCTGAGGCGGACAAGCCGCCGTTACCCGCCGTAACCCCCTCGAAAACAACAGCTACGATCAAGCCAAAGGAGTCGCATTATGGCCCGCAGCCGTTCCGCCCTGCCCGTTCTCGCACTCAGCCTGCTTTTGCTGCTGACCGCCTGCGGCGGCGGCGACATCACCGAAGAGGAGTATCAGGAGGTGATGCGCGCCCTCGAAGAGGCCCGCGCCGTGGGCGATCCCGAGGCCGCAGTCTACGAGGAGTTCGGTGTCACCCCCGAGGAGCTGCGCGACTTCGAGGCCGAGCGCAGCGATGAGGAGCTGGCCGAGCTGCGCGGTCTGGATACGGAGTTGGGCGGCGTCCCCGACGAGGCCGCCGATCAGGCGATGAACGAGGAGGACTACGTCGAGGTCTTCGTCTTCATCGGCGGTCTGCAGTCCATGGGACTGACGCCCGAGGAGGTCGACAGCCGGATGCAGAACAAGCTCGACGAGATGGGTTACACCACGACCGATCTCCAGGACTTTTCGGACTATGTCCAGAACACTCCGGAAATCAAAGAGCGTGTCGACGCCGCCATCGAGGAGCGCATCGCCTCGGGCGAGCAGATCATGATCGTCGAGGAGCCCCTTGAGCAGGAATAACAACCACCAGACATTAACCCCCGACGGGGGGAGTCGAGCATGAGAAACCGTTTTGCGCTGATCGCCGTCCTCGCCGCCGCCGCCGTTACCTTTCTATCCGGCTGCTCGGATGAAATGAGCTCTGAGGAGTACGTCGCCGTCCTCGTCGCCCAGCTCGAAGCTGCCGACGCCGGAGGCAACCCCGCCGGCGTCGTCGGGGATCACGGCCTTGACGCCGAGGAGCTGGCCGCCTTCGAACTCGAAGTCTACACCGACGAGGCCCTGGCACGCGAGGTGACCGCGCTGCTGGTCAGCGATTACCCCCGGCAGGCTCGAACCTTCGGCCTGGGAGCACCTGAGGAATCGGCCACCCAGAACGCCACCATCAACGGCGCCTTCGGTGACTAGGATGCCCAGCCGCCCGCTGTCTCTGCTGATCCTGGTCGGTACGCTGACGATCGCCTGTTCACAAAGCGGTTTCGATGATGACGACTACGTCCGGCTGACCGTCGACATCTCCCTGATCGGCTCCTCCCGGCACCCCGGCGGCGGCCCGCCGGCCGATCCCGCCCTGCGCCGGGCCTGGCACCGCGAGGAAGTCGACGCCCTACTCGCCGAATACGATATCATCGAGGGTGAATACCTGGAGTACTCCCGCGCCCTCCACGATGAGCCAGCCCGATACAACGGGGTGCTCGACGAGATAGCCGAGGAGTTCCAACGCCGTGACGAGGAGCTCGAGGACACGGAGGCCCCCGAAGAGGTCAAGCCGCCCCCCGGCTCCTTCGGCTAGCAGACAACGGCCCCCGCGGGGGCCGTTGGTACAGGACCGGGTCAGGTGATCTTCCCGGACGGGGGTGCGTCCGGCCGGAAGAGCCGGAAGCCCGCAGATCTCCGATCCACCCCGTCATTCTCCGTCTGTGATCCCGTCAAGACCCGCGAGGTCCGTCCTTGAGAACCGACACCGCCGCCCCTCTGGAACGCAGCCGAGCCGACGAACCCCGCGTCGGCTTTCTCTGGGCCCTCACCAGCGTGCTGATCCCCTCGGCGGTCTTCTATATCATTCCGGACCTGACCGGGCGGCTGGGTGTCTGGGGCACCAGCGCCGTCTGGTTCCCCCTGGCCGTCGGCTTCTATTTCCTGCTGGCGCTGTTGCTGCGCAAGGTGGATTGCCTGGCCATCTCCCGGGGGCAACGCCTCAAGGTTGTCCTGCTGGGGTTGATACAGACCATCGGCACCTCGTGCTTCTTCTTCGCCCTGACCAACGCCGAGCCCGGTCTGGTCTCCTTCGTCAACAACCTCACCCCGGTGCTGGCCACCCTGGGCGGAATCCTGCTGCTCAAGGAGCGCTTCAGACCGGCCCAGGCCCTGGGCGCCCTGCTGGTTGTGGCTGGCGCGGCGATGCTGACCTACTACGACGAGAGCGGGTCGTTGACCGGCATCCTCTTCATGGCCGCCGGGTCGGTCTTCTACGCCGCCCACGGCCTGCTGGCCCGTCGCTTGACCGAGCACGTCGATCCCCTGGCCCTGGGCTTCTGGCGCACCGGCCTGATGGCCCTGGCCTTCGTCGCCCTGGCCGCTGTCCAAGGGGAGCTGGTCTGGCCCACCGCCGGTGGGGATTGGCTGCTGCTGGCCCTGGGTGGCCTGCTGGGTCCCGTGGGCAGCATCTTTCCCTACTACCTGGCCCTGGAGCGTTGGGGCGTGGGCAAGGTTACCCTGGTGCGCGGTACCATGCCGCTGTGGGTGCTGGTCTGGGGCCTGGTGCTGACGGGCGGACTGCCGGCGCCGCTGCAGCTCGTCGGCGGGGGATTGACACTGGTCGGCACCGTGTTGATCGTCGTCTTCCGGCGGCGCGATAGAAAAACCGCCCGCATTGAATCCACCGTCGCCGGAAGGCTTGATTGAAAACGGTTGAAGGGCGGCATCCCCAGCCGGAAGGAAATCCGTCAGGCACGGCGCCTCGTGGTGCCGGGAGATCATCCGAGTAAGCCGGACCGGCGGCGGTGACCGGCGAGAGCGCCACCGGAAGAGGGCCTGCACCTACCGCCCGTTTCACGGTTTCGGCCGGCGAAGGCGGCCAGTTAGTGCAGGGATTGGAACAAGTACCGCCGAAAGTAATCATTACCGCTCACCGATGAGAGACAATCCACTCCCCCGGTGAATCTTCCCCCCCGTTATCGGCTCCTCGGACCGTCAACCGGGGAAATCAGCGCCGCCGGAAACCTTTGCCAAACAGCCACTGAGCAAATGCGCCGTCGATAACTCCGAGCGGGAGGCTGTGGCACGTTTCTTGCAGCGGAGCGGGGCCGCCGCCTGGACGTTCCAGCCGCGAACTCCGCAAGAAACGTGCCACAGCCGGGCGGGAAGGCAGGCGCCGCGCGGTTCGGGTTTGGCAAAGGTCTCCGGACGCGGGACGTGACGAAAGGATGGACGGCGTGGACGAGTACATCGAGGCCAACCGCGCTCACTGGGACGAGGTCGTCGCGCCGCACCGCGCCGGCGATTTCTATGACGTTGAGGGTTTCATCGCCGGCAAGCCCCGGCTGGACCCGCTGGTACGCGAGGCCCTGGGTGAGATCGAGGGCGGGAAGGTGCTGCACCTGCAGTGCCACTTCGGTCTGGACACCCTGGATCTGGCTCGCCTGGGGGCGCTTCCCGTCGGGGTGGACTTCTCGGCCCGGGCGGTGGAGGCGGCCCGGGAGCTGGCGGCCGAGACCGGCTTGAAGGCCCGTTTCGTTCAGGCGGCCGTCGGCGAGGTTCAGCGGACTCTGGGAGAGACCTTCGAGCTGGTTTTCACCAGCTACGGGGTGTTGACCTGGCTGCCCGAGCTGACTTCCTGGGCCCGGGACATCGCGACCTGTCTGGATCCCGGCGGCCGCGTGGTGGTGATCGATTCCCACCCCACTTCGATGGTGTTTGACGATGAAAGGCGGGACGGCGAACTGCGCGTGCGTTATCCCTACTTCGAGACGACGGCGATGCGCTTCCGGGAGCAGGCGACCTACGCGGTCGGCGGTCTGGCCCTCGAGCACGACGTGACCTACGAGTGGATGCACGCGATTGAAGAGATCGTGATGAGCCTGCTGGAGGCCGGTTTGCGACTGACGGTGTTGCGCGAGTACCCCTTCGCGGCCTGGCGGATGTACCCCTTTCTGGAGCGGGGGGAGGACGGCTTCTGGCGGCTGCCCGACGGGCGTCGTGACATTCCCCTGCTGCTGCGCGTCGAGGCCGTCAAGCCGGAGTAGTGGGAGGCCGCGTGCGTTGGTGGGGCGTCGTACTGATCGCCCTCGGGTCGATAGTCATCCTGCACTCGGTGGTGCTGAGCGCCCTGCGTCGGGCGGGTTGATCGCTCTGGATCTCCAGGCCGGGATGTTGCGCCGGTTTCTGCGGAAGTTTGCGTGCAAGCGCTACCGTGATGCAGCGGAGCTGATCACGCCGGTTCAAGCCTCGGCGACGGCGCTGCCCTTTGTCAACGGCGCCTTCGGCGCCCTCTATCTGGTCTGCGCCCTGTACGAGATTCAGGATCGCGACGCCGCCCTGGCCGAGTTCCGCCGGGTTCTGCGCCGCGGCGTTCTGCTGGCCGTTGTCGAGTTCCTCCCCGACCCAGATTACCGGTGCGCGGCACGACACGGCGCGTTGTCGAGTCCCGGTGGTTCACCCACGAGGTGACAGGCGGGTTGCTCTGGAGCTACACCGCCCGCTTCCGCCGAGTCGCCTAGCGTCGCGCTGTGCTCGTCCGCGTATGTGTTAATACGCCCCGCCGGTGGGAGTTTTTACCCCGTCCGTCTTTGCTTTGACTGTTAACCAGCCGCCGATGGTCAGCGGCTTACTCGCCCGGGTGCTTTATCCGGGTTAAACAGTCCTTAACCCTTGACGCTGGTACGTTTTTTGCATAGTTTAAGGATGAGCCTCCCCGAGTCTCACCACTTCATGGTATCGTTACAGTATCGTCGTATCCCGCACCGCCGGTTCGGTGGTCGCCACTGATTGGCCGACAATGAAAACCCCCCGCCGTCTCTGTTTCCCGACGCTGTTGCTCCTGCTGCTCACAGTGGCAGCTTCGGCGGGCGCCGAGGGCGAGCGCCCCGGCGACAGCCTGCAGGAGCTGGCCGAGCGAGCGGCGGGTTCCCTGGAGCTCGATTTCCTCCTGGGCGACCTCGAGGCCGGAGCCGAGCCCCGCAGCGTCGCAGTGCCCCAGAGCGATTGGGCCAGGGTCAGCCTGACCCGGGGAAGGGTGATCCTCCTCGATGACGCGGGCGAGCGCCCCCTGCCTGACGACGCCGTGCTGACCACGGGGCAGATCGTGGGCACCGGCGAGGTCTCTTCGACGGTGCTGGCCGTTTCCTCGGCCCGGGTGACCCTGCAACCCGACAGCGCTCTGCGCCTGGAGGCCCGCGTGGAAAGCGGCGATGTAGGCCGCACCCTGTTGGAGCTGCTTTACGGCCGGGCCCGCGCCGTCATCGAAACGGTTCTGGATGACGGGGAGGAGTTCAGCATCAGCGGTCCCACGGCGGTGGCCCTGGTGCGCGGCACCGATTTCGAGGTCGCCGTGCCCCGGCCCGGGGTGACCACGGTGGCCGTCCATCGCGGCGTCGTCGAGGTCATCCCCCACTTCGACGGCCGTCCCCGGGGCGAGCCGATTCTGCTCGAGGCCGGCCGGGGGATCGTCGTCGGTGAGCATGATCAGGTACTGCGCGAGCTCAGCGCTCCGCCGGAGCCCCGTGGACCCGAAACGGGCGAGGAGTTGGTCTTCGCCCCCGGCGCGCCGCGTCGAATCGAGCTCGCCTGGAGCGCCGCCGAGAACGTCGAGCGGGTGCGCCTGCAGTTGGCCGAGGACGCCGAGTTCACCAGCACGCTGCGTGACGAGATGCTGCCGGCCGGAGCCCCCGTCCGCTTCGAGCTGCCCACCGGCCAATACCACTGGCGCCTGGCCTCCGAGGACGATGTCGGTCTGCTGGGGCCCTTCGGCTCGGCGCGGAGCTTCAGTGTCGCCGTCGACGACGTGCCGCCGGAGCTGCGCATCGAAGGCTGGGAGCTCGGTTCCGGAGGGCGCGCCATCGTCGTCTGGGGCCGGGCCGACGAGGCCGCCCACCTGGTCGTCGGCTCGCAACCCGTGCCCCTGGACGGTGACGGCTCCTTCCGTGCCACCCTGCCCACGGAGCTCTACGACGGCGCCGTACCCCTGATCGTCCGCGATGAGGTCGGCAACTCAGCCGAGCACCGCCTGGTCTACCATCTGCCGCGTCTGCCCCTGGGGCTGGCCGGTCCCGGCGGGGCCAGCGGTCTGACCAGCCTGCACTTCGCCCGCGGCCTGGAGGCCTGGGACCTCCGTGCCGGTCTGGGAGCCGAACTGAGTTACCCCGCCGCGGATTCCGTCGATCCCCACCGCCGCAGCCGGGCCGAACTCAATCTGGCCGTGGGTCTGGGCGGCTGGGGCGAGCTGGCCGTCGAAACCCCCTACTCGGCCCTGGTCTACGGCGAGGCCCAAACCCTGGCCGGAATGGGCGATCTGCGCCTGACGGCCAAGGTCGGCCCGCCGGCGCCCGACGACTTCGCCTACGCCGTTTATTCCGAACTGGAGCTGCCCACCGCCGAGCTCAACGACAACGCCGACCTGGGTCCGGAGACTCCGGACGAGCGGGCCGTGGTCACCTCCGGTGTCGCCCTCCAAGCTGACCTGGCTCCCTTCACCCTGCTCGGCAACCTGGACTACCGCTTCGGTGGCGACGGCGGCTTCGGCTACGGACTGGGCGCCGTTTGGGCCGCCGCCGACTGGATTTCCCTTTCGACGGCCTTTAACGGCGAGCCCGACCCCGATTTCAACTCCGGCGCCCGGATCACCCCGGGGGTTCACTTCGGTTTGGGCGACCTCCAGCTCAATCTGCACGGGGCCCTCTACCTCGACGGCCGCACCGACCTGGGACTGGACATCATCCTGTTCCAACTCTGAGCAACCGGCTGACCATTGATCGACTTCACCGCAACCGACGAGACCGATGTCCAAGGCCGCCTTCAGCAAACTCGTTGCGCCGCTCACGCTGCTGCTCGCCGCAGGAGCCGCCGCCAACCTGCGAGCCCCCGGTCCCGCCGACGAGCCGGGTACCCCGGAGCACGCCCTGGCGAGTTTTCTCACCGCCCTGTTCGAGGATGACGCCGCCGTCGTCGCCGAGCTATACGACACCTCGCCGAGCTGGAGCGGACCCTGGCGGGAGTTGTCCGCGGACAATCGTCTCTTCCTCGCCGAGGCCCTCGAACCCGATCTCGAATACTCCTATACACCGCCGCGGACCGTCGACGGCGCCTCGAGCCTGGAAGAGCTTCTCGAGCCCGAGCGCGCGATTGTCGCCGCCGAGCTGATCCTGATCGTCGACGACGAGTGGATCAGCCGGACTTACCACTTCCTCCTGGAGAACCGGGAGGGGGATTGGAGGGTGATCCTCTTCGATGAAGCCCCCTAAACCAGCCCTGATCATCGCCCTGGTCTTCTCGACGGCTCCGGTTCTCGCCGCTCCCACGGTGGCCGAGCTGGCCGCCGCGTCCGACAGCCCCGACTTCGCCGAGCGGGTCGCAAGTCTCGATGATTCGGTCCTGCTGAACGGTTTGACCGAGATCGCCGGCGACGATTCCCTGGGCGAAGCCCGCCGGCTCGAACTCCTCGAACCCTTCGCCCGCACATCGGGCGGTGGACGGGCCCTGGCCCGCCTGGACTCCGATCTGGCCCTGCTGGCCCTGGCCGCCGGGCTGCCCGACAACCTGCCCCTGCTGCTCGAGATCTACTCCGGCGAGGAAGAGATCGTCGGCGAGCGAATCACCGCCGCCCTCTACTTCGGACGGGAACGGATCGAGGCTCTGCTCGAGGGTATCGCCGAAGGGGGCTCGGACAACGCTCCAGCCGCCGCCGCCGTCCTCTACGATACCTTCGGCGCGATCTTCGTCGAACCGCTGATCGCCGCCCTGGACCTCGAGGGCCGCCCCCCCGTCGTCGCCGCCGTGGCCTTGCGCGAGGCCGAAGAGTCCGCCTTCCAGCCCCTCCTCGACGCCGTGCGCGTCGGTCGCGACGGCGCCATCGCCTTCGCTCCGCTGATCTTCTCCGCCGGGGGCCAACCCGCCGTCACTTTCCTCGATGCCTACCTCGAGAGCCCGGACCTCGACGTGCGCCGTTTGGCCGTCACCGTGCTCAGCCGCTTCACCGGCAAGGATTACGGCTACATGATGGACTACGAGGCCGACGCCGACGACTACCGCCGCGAGGGCCTGCCCTTGCCGTCGGAACTCGAAGAGGACTAGCCGCGTCTGCCCCCGAATACAAGCAAGGACCCTTCTGGGGTCCTTGCTTTGTTAACGAGCCTGTTCACACCGGCGACGTTCTTCGTTCACGCCCCCCCGCGCGACCGCGGCCGCGAATTGCCGCCACCCGACGATTAACAGCTTATCCGGCCCCGGCTTTGGCACGTTTCTTGCGGAGTGGCGCGTGGGGCCCGCCGGCAGGTTGCCCCGCCCTGCTGCAAGAAACGTGCCAAAGCCGGGGCCGGGCGGTTGCTGAGCGGTGATCGCGGCGGCCGCGGTCGCGCTCAGTAGTTCCAGCCGATGTAGAAGCCGAACTCGGCGTCGCGTTCGACGGAGTTGAAGTCGGTCAGCCAGGCTAGATCGAAGCGCAGGGCCAGGTAGGGTCCCAGGCCGACGCGGAATCCGACGCCGAAGTCGCCGACGGGATCGGGCACGGTCTCTTCGGCGTTCCAGGCGGCGCCGACGTCGAAGAACAGCGCTCCCTGGACCTCGTAGAAGGTCAGGTCGCCCACGGGCAGCCCCAGGGCGATGTAGTCGAGCAGGGGGAAGCGCCACTCGAGGTTGCCCATGTA